>NZ_JAOQJL010000015.1:0-83457 GCF_025566965.1 Blautia ammoniilytica
GGTAGCCGCTCCCTCCTTATATTTCTATTATAATGGAAATACGAAAAAAAGCCCAATTCTTTTTTAGAATCAGACTTTTTCAGTGCCCTTGCTTCGCAGGTGTTTGCGGGGGTTCTTTTTTTGCCTGCAAACAGGGAATAGACTGGGTAAAGCTGGAAATAATATAAAAAACGAAAAAAATTGAGAAAATTGATTGACAGCCTTTTTTCGTTGTGATATAGTGAAGAATGCTATATTATGGCATGATATGCCTACTCTGCCCTCGAAATCTGGTCAGAAACTCATATACAGATTTCTGATAGGAGGATAGGCAAAGAAGGCTTAGATTGTAATAAAAAATAAAAACAGGGGTGAAACGTCAATGGAAAAAAACAGAATTCGTTCTGTAAAAACTGGAAAAAGCATGCGAATGAGCTACCAGAGACAAAAAGAAGTCCTGGAAATGCCAAACCTGATTGAAGTCCAGAAAGATTCTTACCAGTGGTTTCTCGACGAAGGATTGAAGGAAGTCTTTGATGACATTTCTCCGATCGCAGATTACGGCGGAAAGCTCAGCCTTGAGTTCATCGATTTTACATTTGATGAGAAGGATGCGAAATATTCCATCGAACAGTGTAAAGAACGTGATGTGACTTATGCCGCACCTTTGAAGGTTCGAGTGAGACTGATTAACAAAGAAACAGAAGAAATCAACGAACACGAGATTTTCATGGGAGATTTACCGTTGATGACAGCTACAGGCACCTTTGTAATCAACGGAGCCGAGCGAGTTATCGTAAGCCAGTTAGTACGTTCCCCTGGAATCTATTATGCAATTGCTCACGATAAAGTTGGTAAAAGGCTGTTTTCATCAACCGTTATTCCTAACCGAGGCGCATGGCTGGAATATGAGACTGATTCCAACGATGTGTTCTATGTTCGTGTTGACAGGACCAGAAAGGTACCGATCACAGTCCTGATCCGTGCATTAGGTGTTGGTACAAATGCAGAGATTGTAGAACTGTTTGGTGAGGAGCCTAAGATCCTGGCCAGCTTTACAAAAGATACTTCCACTAATTACCAGGAAGGTCTGCTTGAATTATATAAGAAGATCCGTCCAGGTGAGCCTCTGGCAGTAGAGAGCGCAGAGAGCCTGATCGGGGCAATGTTCTTTGACCCGAGAAGATATGATCTGGCAAAGGTTGGACGTTATAAATTCAACAAAAAGCTTCATTTCAATAAGAGAATTGTAGGACATAAGCTGGCAGATGATGTGGTAGAAGAGTCTACCGGAGAGATCATTGCAGAAGCCGGTACTGTTGTTACAAGAGAACTGGCAGATGAGATCCAGAACGCAGCAGTTCCTTATGTGTGGATCCTTGGGGAAGATGACCGCAGGATCAAAGTCCTTTCCAGCTTGATGGTGGATATCCGCCATTATATGCCTGAGATTCAGGATCCAAAGGAAGAACTGGGTGTTACAGAGTTAGTATATTACCCTGTGCTTCAGAAAATTCTGGAAGAAAATGACACTCTTGAGGAAATAAAGGCAGCGATCCACAGAGATATCCATGATCTGATTCCAAAACATATCACAAGAGAAGATATTTTTGCTTCTATTAACTATAACATGCATCTTGAGTACGGTCTGGGTAATGATGATGATATCGATCATCTGGGCAACCGCCGTATCCGTGCAGTAGGCGAACTTCTTCAGAATCAGTACCGTATCGGTCTTTCCAGACTGGAGAGAGTGGTTCGTGAGAGAATGACCACGCAGGATACAGAGAGTATTTCTCCCCAGTCTCTGATTAACATCAAGCCTGTAACTGCAGCTGTTAAAGAATTCTTTGGATCTTCCCAGCTGTCCCAGTTTATGGATCAGAATAACCCCCTTGGTGAGCTGACTCATAAGAGACGTCTTTCTGCGTTGGGACCAGGTGGTCTGTCACGAGACAGAGCTGGATTTGAGGTGCGAGATGTACATTATTCCCATTACGGAAGAATGTGCCCTATCGAGACTCCAGAGGGTCCGAACATTGGTCTGATCAACTCCCTTGCATCTTATGCAAGGATCAATCAGTACGGCTTTGTTGAAGCTCCGTACCGTAAGATTGATAAGACAGATCCTAAGAATCCGCGGGTTACAGATGAAGTTGTTTATATGACCGCAGATGAAGAAGATAATTATCATGTGGCACAGGCGAATGAGGCTTTGGATGCGGATGGACATTTTGTTCGTAAGAATGTTTCAGGTCGTTTCCGTGAAGAAACTCAGGAGTATGAGCGCCAGATGTTTGACTATATGGATGTATCCCCGAAGATGGTATTTTCTGTGGCTACAGCCCTGATTCCGTTCCTTCAGAATGATGATGCCAACCGTGCGCTGATGGGATCCAACATGCAGCGTCAGGCCGTACCGCTTCTTACTACAGAAGCACCGGTTGTTGGTACTGGTATGGAGACCAAGACAGCTGTAGACTCCGGTGTATGTATTCTTGCTAAGAAAGCAGGTACTGTTCTTCGCTCTACATCTACAGATATTACAATTAAGAATGATGACGGAACAAAAGATGATTATCATCTTACAAAATTCCAGAGAAGTAACCAGAGCAACTGCTACAATCAGCGCCCAATCGTAAATCAGGGCGAGCACGTGGAGGCAGGTGATGTGATCGCTGATGGTCCATCCACATCCAATGGAGAGCTTGCTCTTGGTAAGAACCCGCTGATCGGATTTATGACCTGGGAAGGTTATAACTATGAGGATGCTGTTCTTTTAAGCGAAAAGCTTGTACAGAATGATGTTTATACATCTGTTCATATTGAGGAATACGAAGCAGAAGCACGTGATACCAAGTTAGGACCGGAAGAGATCACAAGAGATGTTCCTGGTGTTGGTGATGATGCTCTTAAAGATCTGGATGAGCGTGGTATCATCCGTATCGGAGCAGAAGTACGTGCTGGTGATATTCTGGTAGGTAAGGTAACTCCTAAGGGAGAAACTGAACTTACAGCAGAAGAGAGACTTCTCCGCGCCATCTTTGGTGAGAAGGCAAGAGAGGTTCGTGATACATCCCTTAAGGTGCCGCACGGTGAGTATGGTATCGTAGTGGATGCAAAGGTATTTACAAGAGAGAATGGCGATGAGCTGTCTCCAGGTGTTAATGAAGCTGTCCGTATTTATATTGCCCAGAAGAGAAAGATCTCTGTTGGTGATAAGATGGCCGGACGTCATGGTAACAAGGGTGTTGTTTCCAGGGTTCTTCCAGTGGAGGACATGCCATTCCTTCCTAACGGACGTCCTCTGGACATCGTGTTAAATCCTCTGGGTGTGCCTTCCCGTATGAATATCGGACAGGTTCTTGAGATTCACCTTAGCCTTGCTGCGAAGGCTCTTGGATTTAATATTGCAACACCGGTATTTGATGGCGCAAACGAGAATGATATCCAGGATACACTGGAACTTGCAAATGACTATGTAAATACAGAGGATTTTGAGGAGTTCCGAGAGAAATACAAAGATATACTTGCTCCGGATGTTATGCAGTATCTGGATGAGAATAAAGAGCACAGAGCTCTTTGGAAGGGTGTTCCTATTTCCAGAGATGGTAAGGTACAGCTTCGTGACGGACGTACAGGAGAACCGTTTGACGGTCCGACTACCATTGGCCACATGCATTATCTGAAGCTGCATCATTTGGTTGATGATAAGATCCATGCACGTTCTACTGGTCCATACTCCTTAGTTACACAGCAGCCGTTGGGTGGTAAAGCTCAGTTCGGTGGACAGCGTTTCGGAGAGATGGAGGTATGGGCACTGGAGGCATACGGCGCATCTTACACACTGCAGGAGATCCTTACAGTGAAGTCTGATGATGTTGTAGGCCGTGTGAAGACCTATGAAGCTATTATTAAGGGGGATAATATCCCTGAGCCGGGTATTCCGGAATCCTTCAAGGTACTTCTTAAAGAGCTTCAGTCCCTGGCACTGGATGTGCGGGTTCTTCGTGATGACCAAACTGAAGTGGAGATCATGGAGAGTGTAGATTACGGAGAAACAGATCTTCGTGCTGTTATTGAAGGAGATTCCCGGGGACATCGGGATCATGAATCATTTGCAAAACATGGCTACACCAAACAGGAATTCGACGGTGATGAGCTTGTTGATGTAGATGAGGACGAGGAAGAAGATTACGAAGAGTTAGAAGAAACCTTCGATAATGACGAAGAATAGAAAGGGGAAAGAATACATGGCAGAAGCAACTAATACCAATGAAACATATCAGCCAATGACTTTCGATGCCATTAAGATAGGACTGGCGTCCCCTGAGAAAATCAGAGAGTGGTCAAGAGGCGAGGTTTTAAAACCTGAGACCATCAACTATAGAACACTGAAGCCTGAAAAAGACGGACTTTTCTGCGAAAGGATTTTCGGACCCAGCAAAGACTGGGAGTGCCATTGCGGAAAATACAAGAAAATCCGTTATAAAGGTGTTGTGTGCGACCGTTGTGGTGTAGAAGTAACAAAAGCCTCTGTCCGCAGGGAGCGTATGGGACACATTGAACTGGCAGCGCCGGTTTCCCATATCTGGTATTTTAAAGGGATTCCGTCCCGCATGGGACTGATCCTGGATCTTTCACCAAGAACATTGGAGAAAGTTCTTTACTTTGCAAACTATATTGTACTGGATCCGGCTGAGTCCGGACTTCAGTACAAGCAAATCCTTACAGAGAGAGAGTATCAGGAAGCAAGGGAAAGCTATGGAAGTGGCTTCCGTGTAGGTATGGGTGCCGAGTCCATCAAAGAACTTCTTGAAGCTATTGATCTTGAGAAGGATTCTGCAGAATTAAAGGCTGAACTGGTGGATGCGACTGGTCAGAAGAGAGCACGTATCATCAAACGTCTGGAGGTTGTTGAGTCCTTCAGAGAGTCCGGCAACCGTCCGGAGTGGATGATTCTGACCGTGGTCCCGGTTATTCCGCCGGATCTTCGTCCTATGGTACAGCTGGACGGAGGACGATTTGCTACTTCCGACCTGAATGATCTGTACAGACGTATTATTAACCGTAATAACCGTCTGAAAAGACTGCTGGAGCTTGGCGCTCCGGATATTATCGTCCGCAATGAGAAGCGTATGCTCCAGGAAGCTGTAGATGCGCTGATCGATAACGGACGTAGAGGCCGTCCGGTAACAGGACCTGGCAACAGAGCCCTGAAATCTCTTTCCGATATGCTGAAAGGTAAATCCGGACGTTTCCGTCAGAACCTTCTGGGTAAACGTGTTGACTATTCCGGACGTTCCGTTATCGTTGTAGGACCGGAACTGAAGATTTATCAGTGTGGTCTGCCTAAGGAGATGGCAATCGAGTTGTTCAAGCCATTCGTAATGAAAGAACTTGTTGCCAACGGAACCTCCCATAACATTAAAAATGCTAAGAAGATGGTAGAGAAGCTTGAGCCGGCTGTTTGGGATGTGCTTGAGGACGTTATCAAAGAACATCCGGTTATGCTGAACCGCGCACCTACACTGCATCGTCTGGGTATCCAGGCGTTTGAGCCGATCCTTGTTGAAGGTAAGGCAATCAAGCTTCATCCGCTGGTTTGTACTGCATTTAATGCGGACTTCGATGGTGACCAGATGGCTGTCCATCTTCCGCTTTCCCAGGAAGCTCAGGCTGAGTGCCGTTTCCTGCTGCTTTCACCAAACAACCTTCTGAAACCGTCTGATGGAGGCCCTGTAGCAGTACCTTCTCAGGATATGGTGCTTGGTATTTACTATCTGACACAGGAAAGACCGGGAAGTATTGGTGAAGGTAAATTCTTCAAGAGCGTTAACGAAGCAATCCTTGCTTATGAGAATAAAGCAATCAAGCTGCAGACCAAGATCAGTGTACGCTGCAGCAAAGAAATGCCGGATGGTACAGTGATCAGCAGTAATGTAGAATCCACGTTAGGACGTTTCCTCTTTAATGAGATCCTTCCACAGGATCTGGGATTTGTTGATCGAAGCATTCCTGGCAATGAGCTTGTTCTTGAGGTAGACTTCCTTGTTGGTAAAAAGCAGCTGAAGCAGATTCTTGAAAAAGTTATCAATACACATGGAGCAACAAAAACAGCAGAGGTACTTGATTCCATTAAGGCTATGGGTTACAAGTTCTCTACAAGAGCAGCCATGACAGTATCTATTTCAGATATGACTGTGCCGCCTCAGAAACCTGAGATGATCAAACAGGCTCAGGATACCGTGGATCTGATCACAAAGAACTATAAGCGTGGTTTGATCACAGAAGAAGAGCGTTACAAAGAAGTTGTAGACACCTGGAAGAAGACAGATGATGAGCTGACTCATGCACTGCTGACAGGACTTGATAAATACAACAATATCTTCATGATGGCTGACTCCGGAGCCCGTGGTTCCGATAAACAGATCAAACAGCTTGCCGGCATGCGAGGCCTGATGGCAGATACAACCGGTCATACTATCGAGCTTCCTATCAAGTCCAACTTCCGTGAAGGTCTTGACGTACTGGAGTACTTCATGTCTGCACATGGAGCACGTAAAGGTCTGTCTGATACAGCCCTCCGTACCGCCGATTCCGGATACCTGACCAGACGTCTGGTAGATGTTTCACAGGATCTGATCGTTCGTGAGATGGACTGCTGCGAGAATCGATCAGAGATTTCCGGTATGTATGTGAAAGGCTTTATGGATGGCAAAGAAGAGATCGAAAGCCTTCAGGATCGTATCACAGGACGTTTTTCCTGCGAGACGATTAAGAATAAAGACGGTGAGGTTCTGGTTAAAGCGAACCATATGATCACACCGAGACGTGCGGCACGTATCATGAAGGAAGGCGTGGATAATATTACCGGCGGAGCTGTTGAGCAGGTTAAGATCCGTACTATCCTTACATGTAAATGTAAAGTTGGTGTATGTGCCAAGTGTTATGGTGCCAACATGGCTACAGGCGAGCCTGTACAGGTTGGTGAGTCTATTGGTATTATTGCTGCTCAGTCCATTGGTGAGCCTGGTACACAGCTTACCATGCGTACATTCCATACCGGTGGTGTTGCCGGTGGTGATATCACACAGGGTCTTCCTCGTGTGGAGGAGCTTTTTGAGGCGAGAAAGCCAAAGGGTCTTGCTGTTATCACTGAGATCAAGGGTATTGCCACTATTAATGATACCAAGAAGAAACGAGAGATTATCGTAACAGATCCGGAGAACGGTGATTCCAAAACTTATCTGATTCCATATGGATCACGCATCAAGATCGTGGACGGACAGGTTATGGAGGCCGGTGATGAACTTACAGAAGGTAGCGTGAATCCACATGATATCCTTCGTATCAAAGGTGTTCGTGCTGTTCAGGATTATATGCTTCGTGAGGTTCAGCGTGTATATCGTCTCCAGGGTGTTGAGATCAACGATAAGCATATTGAGGTTATTGTTCATCAGATGCTGAAGAAAATCCGTATCGAAGATAATGGTGACAGTGAATTCCTGCCAGGTACATTGGTTGACTATTTGGAATACGAAGAAGTCAATGAGAAGCTTGAGGCAGAAGGACTTCGTCCGGCTACCGGAAAGCAGGGCATGCTTGGTATTACCAAGGCTTCTCTTGCTACAGATTCCTTCCTGTCAGCTGCATCCTTCCAGGAGACCACCAAAGTTCTTACTGAGGCTGCCATCAAAGGTAAGGTTGACCATTTGATCGGTCTTAAAGAGAACGTAATCATCGGTAAGCTGATTCCTGCCGGAACCGGTATGAAGTGCTATAGTGATGTAGAACTTGATACAGGCATGCCAGAGGAAACAGAAGAGGATTTTGCCATTGATGAGGATGAGGATGATCTTCCGATTCTGGATGACATGGAAGAAGTTGAGATCGACGATGAGCCGGAGGATGCTTCTGAGGATCTGGGGGAAGATGAAATTCCTGAAGAGGATACAGAAGAATAAATTTCAGCAAAGAGTGAAATCCATAAGATAACTAAAGGCTGCGGTTCGGAGCAAATCCGGACTGTGGCCTTTTCGTATCTGTACGCTGACTGCAGCTTTTAATAGGAAAATACAGGGAATGCTATCTTTTGTGATATGATTCTAGTATAATACTGTAAAGAAAAAGATTCGGAAAGGAGGAAATCCATGGATAAGGAATTGCCAGCTTCTGTATGGCCAGAATGGAAGATTATCGAAAAAATCGGGGAAGGATCCTTCGGCAGAGTTTACAAAGCAGAAAGAACAGAACAGGGAAGGACTTTCTATTCTGCAATCAAGATCATTACTATACCTGGAAGCCCAGATGAACTGAACAGTATCCGGGAAGAAATATCTGGCGATGATTCAGTACGGGAATACTTTCAGAATCTTGTGGATGAATGTATTCAGGAAGTAAGCACCATGGAATGTTTCCGGGGGAATTCCCATATTGTTTCCGTTGAAGATTATAAAGTTGTGGAATATCTTGATGAGATCGGCTGGGATATTTATATTAGAATGGAATATCTGATCAGCTTCACTGAGTATTGTGCAGGTAAGGCTCTTACCCAGAATGAAGTATTGAAGCTGGGGCGTGATCTGGCAAAGGCTTTACATTACTGCAGGCAGTTGAATATTATACATCGGGATATTAAGCCAGAGAATATATTTGTATCGTATTTTGGCGATTTTAAGCTGGGTGATTTTGGCATTGCCAGGGAGCTGGAGCGTTCTATGAGCAACATGTCCAAGAAGGGTACCTATTCCTACATGGCTCCTGAGATGTACAGAGGCGAGCCGTATGACCGGCGAGTAGATATTTATTCTTTGGGAATTGTACTATATAAGCTGATGAATGATGGCAGACTGCCATTTCTAAGCAGGGAGAAGCAGCTGATCACGTACAGGGACAAAGAAAATGCCCTGGCGAAGCGGATGTCAGGAGAAGAATTGATTCCGCCAGTTCATGCTGACCAGGCTTTTTCCACTATTATTCTGAAGGCCTGTGCATATCGCCCGGAAGAACGGTATCAGACACCTGAGGAGTTTTATTATGCAATGGATGATCTGCTGCATGGACGTATGGAGACAGATTCGGAAAAGAAACCAAAAGAAAAGCCGGCAGTGGAAAGCGAACGGTCCAAGCCTGTGAAAAAGCATTCTAAACTATTTGATAAGATCAAATCAGGGCCAGACGAAGTGAAACGAAGACCCGCTTTGTGGAGTGTATTGGCTGCCGGGATTGCACTGGCAGCTTGTATAATAACGATTTTATATGTAAGAAGCATGCTTGAAGAGAATCTTCCTTTACGCAAATCCAGCCAGGTAGTAAGTATCCTGGAGGAAAACGATACACATACAGCGCAGGTTGATGATTTTTCCACTGTTATTGAGACTATAAAACAGCAGGCTTCCGAAATCGTCAATGAGCTTCCGGACTGCCAGGAAGTAGGGAAAAAAGGCGAAAGATTAAGATATTATGATCAGAACAACAAGCTGGTAAAGACTTTGATCTATCCAGAGATGTCCGATGATGGTGTTTATGAAGAATACTATTACTGGGATGAACGTCTGTTTTTTGCATATATTTGGACAGATAGCAAGCAGGAATTATACTATTATGACAGAAGAGGCAAGCTGATTCGCTGGATTGATGCTGATGGGATCGTTCATGATAAAGAAACCGACAGTACAGAGTACAATAAGCGAGGAGAAAAATACTGGAAAAATTCTCTGGAGCAGTTTGACGAATAGAATAAAAGAAGGATTGTAACTGTTCAGTACCCGTACAGTTACGAAGGACTATAGAATGAATTACGATATTGAGTATGCTTATGCTTGTCACAGGGGAAAGGTACGCAGCAATAATGAGGACAATTTCTGGTGCTGTGGGCACATGCTTCCTGAAATAAATGATGGATCCGGAGAAATATCCGAAGAAAGGTGTTCCAGCCGGACATTTCCTGTACTGGCTCTTTTTGATGGCATGGGTGGTGAAAGCTGCGGAGAAGTAGCAGCAAAGCTGGCAGCAGAAAGGCTGGGCAGTTACTATCAAAGGAACAGAGCAAAGCTGAAACATCGGGCAGAAGAGTTTGTACAGGAAGCATGCAGGGAAATGAACCGGGCTGTGTGCAGTTATGCTGCAAAGAACCGTATCAGTACGATGGGAACAACTTTGGCAATGGCTGTTTTTGCCGGACAGAAGCTGTATATGTGTAATGTAGGTGACAGCCGGATCTATCAGGAAAGAAATGGAGCCTTTTTCAGGATGTCTACCGACCATGTTCAGGGGAACGGGCTTTTCGGAAAAGCTCCTCTTACTCAGTATCTTGGGATTCCTGAGGACCATATGGTGATCCAGCCTTCTGTGGCAGAGATTGATTGTCAGCCGGATACCAGGATCATGCTGTGCTCGGACGGAATCTCGGATATGCTTACAGAAGTGGAGATCCAGGCAATCCTGAACAGGAAAAAGAATGCATCAGATACAGTCCATGATCTGATGAAGCTTGCACTTGAAAAGGGCGGCAGAGATAATGCAACTGTGATTCTCTGTCAGGTTCATGAAAGAAAGGCAAAAGAACCCATAAGGGAAAGATTAAAGAAAGTATTGCAGCTGTAGGGAAATGTCAGGGAGCATTTAAATAAAGAAGGTGTTTGATCATGAATAATCGGATGAAGGATTTGGATTTTGAACAGACCGTTGTATTTGATACAGTTAAGGATTTTGAATTTACAAGGAAGGCAGCCCAGAGGTTTCGTCAGGTGGTTGAATTGGATAGTTTTGAAGAAAAGGATACGGAGGTAATCTTTCATTATCTTTATAAAGAGATGGAATTGGTATCCTTTGGAGATCATCTGAAAAGATATATTTATGAGCGGGCAGGGCTGGAAGAGCCTTTTGCACAGGTTCCACAGGAGGTTTACAGGGAGATTGCATTAGAATCATTTAAAGAAACCTGTACACCTAAGTCAATGAACCCCACATCAACAAAGCTGCCGGCTCTTATAAATAACTGGCTGACACAGGCATCTGTGAAACGTGATACTGTATTCCTTTTAGGATTCGGTCTGCGGATGAGTGCAGGAGATGTATCGGATTTCCTTACCCGTGTGCTGCGGGAGCAGGATTTTGATTTTTCAAATCCGGAAGAGGTGATCTACTGGTATTGCTATACTCATCATTACCTGTATGCAAAGGCACAGGAATATAAAGAAAAATACAAAGAACTGGTGCCGGCTGCAATACAAAATGAGACAGCTGCTTGTGGGGGAGGCCTGATGATTGATACAGAGGAAAAACTGATGGAATATCTGGCCGGACTGAAAGCTGGCTGGGTAGACCCCAGATCTGAGAAGAGCCAGGCATTTCAGGAATTTATGAGGCTCCTGGAACAGGCAAAGCAGGTCATTGCTGATCTGTATCAGAAGGATGAAGATGAAAAAGGCAGGCACAGAAGATGGACAGCAGAGAATATTACACCTTCAGATCTGGAAAAGGTGATTTGTAATGGGATTCCTATCAACAAAATGGGGAATCTGAAAAAAATGTCTGCTTCCATTTTGGCAAAGCATTTCAGCCAAAAGCGTTTCAGCAGGCAGAGGATCACAAACATCCTGAATCACAAATTTCCGGTAGAAAGATTTGATCTTCTAACTTTGGAGTTTTTCATAATTTCTCAGAAAATGCAAGATGAAGATCCTTATAAGCGCTATCATCATTTTATTGAAGAAGGTCAGAAGCTTCTGGAAAAATGCGGTATGAGTGATATATACATAGTCAATCCTTATGAATGTTTTCTTTTGATGTGTATGCTGACAGACTGTCCTCTGGCAGTGTTCTCTGAGATATGGGAGAAATCCTACGAGGGGACAGAGGAGAATAGTATGGGGGCATTATCGTGAAAATAAAAAGGTTGAAAATAAAAACAAGAAAACATGTGAGGTGCCTGTAAAAAACAAGAAAAAACATGTAAAATGCCTTGACAGTCTAATCTTTACAGGATATAATCAAAAAGCGTGCGAAATAAAGCATATTTTTTTTGCATGTCAAAAGATAATAGCAACCGCAAGGCCCCATGTTAAGCATGGAGAAATAAATCGGGAGGTGAAATGGAATGCCAACATTCAACCAGTTAGTAAGAAAAGGTCGTCAGACCACTGTAAAGAAATCTACAGCACCGGCTCTGCAGAAGACATTCAACTCTTTAAGAAAGAAAGCAGTTGAGCAGTCTGCACCGCAGAAACGTGGCGTTTGTACAGCTGTTAAGACAGCTACTCCTAAGAAGCCTAACTCAGCTCTTAGAAAGATCGCCAGAGTTCGTCTTTCCAACGGTATCGAAGTAACAAGCTATATTCCAGGAGAGGGACATAACCTTCAGGAGCATAGTGTTGTACTGATCCGTGGTGGAAGGGTTAAGGACTTACCTGGTACCAGATACCACATCATCAGAGGTACACTGGATACAGCAGGTGTCGCTAACAGAAAACAGGCTCGTTCCAAATACGGAGCTAAGAGACCTAAGGTTAAAAAATAATTCATCCGTATAATTGCGGAAACTATAGATATTTGTACGGTATTCCATATACCCTGTCGGTTGCGGGTTAAATATAGGACCATTACCAGTGCGAACATGCAATAGTTTACTGCGTGAGTACCGATGAGATAATCTATTGATTAAGGAGGGAAGTAACGTGCCACGTAAAGGACATACTCAGAAAAGAGACGTTCTGGCTGATCCGGTATACAATAACAAAGTGGTAACAAAGCTTATCAATAACATTATGTTAGATGGTAAGAAAGGTGTTGCTCAGAAGATCGTATACGGTGCATTCACCAGAATCGAAGAAAAAGCTGGCAAACCAGCAATTGAAGTATTTGAGGAGGCTATGAACAATATCATGCCCCTTCTGGAAGTAAAAGCAAGACGTATCGGTGGTGCTACTTATCAGGTGCCGATCGAGGTAAGAGCTGACAGACGTCAGGCTCTGGCTCTTCGCTGGCTGACCACATATTCCCGCAAGAGAGGCGAGAAGACAATGGAGGAAAGACTGGCTAACGAGCTTTTAGATGCAATGAACAACACAGGCGCATCTGTTAAGAAGAAAGAAGACATGCACAAGATGGCTGAGGCAAATAAAGCATTTGCTCACTATCGCTTCTAATCGAGGAGGAAAATCCATTGGCTGGAAAAGAAGGTAGAGAATATCCGCTTGAGAGAACCAGAAACATTGGTATCATGGCTCATATCGATGCGGGTAAAACAACCCTGACTGAACGTATTCTTTATTATACAGGTGTCAACTACAAGATCGGTGATACTCATGAAGGTACTGCTACCATGGACTGGATGGAGCAGGAACAGGAAAGAGGTATCACGATCACATCAGCTGCAACAACATGTCACTGGACACTTGAGGAGAACTGCAAGCCGAAGCCAGGAGCACTTGAGCATCGTATCAACATCATTGATACACCTGGTCACGTAGACTTCACAGTAGAGGTTGAGCGTTCCCTGCGTGTACTTGATGGTGCCGTTGGTGTATTCTGTGCGAAGGGCGGTGTTGAGCCACAGTCCGAGAACGTATGGCGTCAGGCTGACACTTATAATGTACCGCGTATGGCATTCATCAATAAGATGGATATCCTGGGTGCAAATTTCTATGGCGCAGTAGAGCAGATCAAGACCCGTCTTGGTAAAAACGCTATCTGCCTGCAGCTGCCAATCGGAAAAGAAGATGATTTCAAGGGAATCATTGACTTATTCGAGATGAAAGCTTACATCTACAATGATGAGAAGGGTGACGATATTTCTATCGTTGATATCCCGGACGACATGAAAGAAGATGCTGAGCTTTATCATACAGAACTGATCGAGAAGATCTGTGAGCTGGATGACGAATTAATGATGGAATATCTGGAAGGTGAGGAGCCGACTGTTGATAGACTGAAAGCTGTTCTGAGAAAAGCTACCTGTGAATGTACAGCTGTTCCGGTATGCTGTGGTTCCGCTTACAGAAACAAAGGTGTTCAGAAGCTTCTGGACGCTATCCTGGAGTATATGCCTGCTCCAACAGATATCCCGCCAATCGATGGTGTTGATATGGATGGAAACCCGACAGTAAGACATTCTTCTGATGAAGAGCCGTTCTCTGCTCTGGCTTTCAAGATCATGACAGACCCATTCGTTGGAAAACTTGCATACTTCCGTGTATATTCAGGAACAATGAATTCCGGATCTTATGTATACAACTCAACAAAAGGCAAAAAAGAGCGTGTTGGACGTATCCTTCAGATGCATGCCAACAAGCGTATGGAGCTGGACAAGGTTTACTCCGGTGATATCGCTGCAGCGATCGGATTCAAATTCACCACAACCGGTGATACAATCTGTGACGAGCAGCATCCTGTAATCCTTGAATCCATGGAATTCCCGGAGCCGGTTATCGAGCTGGCTATCGAGCCTAAGACAAAAGCAGGCCAGGGTAAACTTGGTGAGGCTCTTGCAAAGCTTGCTGAAGAGGATCCTACATTCCGTGCTCATACAAACCAGGAAACTGGACAGACAATCATTGCTGGTATGGGTGAGCTTCATCTGGAGATCATCGTTGACCGTCTGCTTCGTGAGTTCCACGTAGAAGCAAACGTAGGTGCTCCGCAGGTTGCTTACAAAGAGACAATCACCAAGGCAGTTGATGTAGACAGCAAGTATGCAAAGCAGTCTGGTGGTCGTGGACAGTATGGTCACTGTAAAGTTAAATTCGAGCCTATGGATGCCAACGGAGAAGAACTGTACAAGTTCGAGTCCACAGTTGTTGGTGGTGCTATTCCGAAGGAATACATTCCTGCAGTTGGCGAAGGTATCGAAGATGCTATGAAGGCTGGTATCCTTGGTGGATATCCGGTAGTCGGCGTTCATGCAAACGTATATGACGGTTCTTACCATGAAGTCGATTCTTCTGAGATGGCATTCCACATTGCCGGATCTCTTGCATTCAAAGATGCAATGCATAAGGCTGCACCGATCCTTCTTGAGCCTATCATGAAGGTAGAGGTAACAACACCTGAGGATTACATGGGTGATGTTATCGGTGATATCAACTCCCGTCGTGGACGTATCGAGGGTATGGAAGATATCGGCGGTGGCAAGATGATCCGTGGATATGTTCCGCTGTCTGAGATGTTCGGATATGCAACAGACCTGCGTTCAAGAACTCAGGGACGTGGTAACTACTCCATGTTCTTTGAGAAATACGAGCCGGTTCCAAAGAGCGTACAGGAAAAGATCCTTGCTCAGAAAGACTGACTCAGGACTGGTTACTGTAAACAGTAACTTGTATTTGATAAAATAAATAATGCTTGCAAATATCCTTGATTTGCAATATAATCAAGGATAGCAAGTTTAAAATCGAAATTGGAGCTCTGTATAGAAAGAGCCAATATTCAAGGAGGACGTTTTAAAATGGCAAAAGCTAAGTTTGAGAGAACAAAACCGCATTGTAACATTGGTACTATTGGACACGTTGACCATGGTAAAACAACTTTAACAGCAGCTATCACAAAAGTTCTTGCTGAAAGAGTTCCAGGAAACGTAGTAGAGAACTTCGAAGATATCGATAAAGCTCCAGAGGAAAGAGAGCGTGGTATCACAATTTCTACAGCACACGTTGAGTATCAGACAGAGAAGAGACATTATGCACACGTTGACTGCCCAGGACATGCTGACTACGTTAAGAACATGATCACTGGTGCAGCTCAGATGGATGGTGCTATCCTTGTTGTAGCAGCTACCGATGGTGTTATGGCTCAGACTAAAGAGCACGTTCTTCTTGCTCGTCAGGTTGGTGTTCCTTACATCGTTGTATTCATGAACAAATGTGATATGGTTGACGATGAAGAGCTTCTTGAGCTGGTTGAGATGGAGATTCGTGAGCTTCTTTCCGAGTATGACTTCCCAGGAGATGACATCCCGGTTATCAGAGGATCTGCTCTTAAAGCACTTGAGGATCCGAGCAGCGAGTGGGGCGATAAGATCATGGAGCTTATGGATGCTGTTGACAGCTACATTCCAGATCCACAGCGTGACACAGATAAGCCATTCGTTATGCCTGTAGAGGACGTATTCTCTATCACAGGACGTGGTACAGTTGCTACTGGTAGAGTAGAGGCTGGTGTTCTTCACGTATCTGAGGAAGTTGAGATCGTTGGTATTAAAGAAGAGACACGTAAAGTTGTTGTAACTGGTATCGAGATGTTCCGTAAATTACTGGATGAGGCTCAGGCTGGTGATAACATCGGTGCACTTCTTCGTGGTGTTCAGAGAAACGAGATCGAGCGTGGACAGGTTCTTGCTAAACCAGGAACAATTACATGCCATACAAAATTCACAGCTCAGGTTTACGTTCTGACAAAAGACGAGGGTGGCCGTCATACACCATTCTTCAACAACTATCGTCCACAGTTCTACTTCAGAACAACAGACGTTACAGGCGTTATCAACCTTCCAGAAGGAACAGAGATGTGCATGCCTGGAGATAACATCGAGATGACTATCGAGCTGATCCACCCAATCGCTATGAGCCAGGGTCTTACTTTCGCTATCCGTGAAGGTGGACGTACTGTAGGATCAGGACGTGTTGCTACAGTTATCGAGTAATATTCGACAAGCAATGAGCAGTGCAAATTCGTAGAGTAATGGTCGGTGGGAGCTTGCTCACACAAGGACATTAATTGTAGAATTTATAGGGCGAACGCCCGAACGAGATGTAGCGAAGCGAAATCGAGGTCAGCACTGCGGTCTATATAAAATATATTGAGTACCGTAAGGTACATGTGTCCAAACGTAAGAGACCCCGGAACCGCAAGGTTTCCGGGGTTTTTCTGTTGCGTGGAAAAGTTAAATAAATTGGAAAAGAATAACGAATGATATAGAAAAGCGGTTGCCGGGAGAGTATCCTGACAACCGTTTGTGATAACAGAATGATAACAAAATTTGAAATATTAATAGATTATTACCAAACAGCTTCACCTTCACGCAAAATATTTCCTGAGTTAAAGCCTTCAGTAATTTTTCTAATTGCATGATCTGCAAAAAAAGTTGTGGTAAATTCAGTCGTTGCTGAGGGCCATTCATCCTCCGATAGGGGAGGTTGCCCTTCTTCTTTTCTCATTTCATTAACAGAGTCTCTCATATCTGAAATCCTGTTCTGGATCGGTATAAGGGAAGGGAAACTTCTTGCGCTGAGCCTTTCAGATTTCGATATGAGCGGTAACAGGTTGCATATTAGCAAGACCTATAACCGGATTCAGAAACGAGATGTGATTGATACTCCCAAAAAGGAAAATTCAGTCCGCACCACTGACATCCCTAATTTTCTGAAAGAAGAAATACAGGAATATATGAAGAAACGTTATGGATTTCCGGACAACCAGAGATTACCAAATGTTTGGATTTTATAAGGCACAGTCATGTTGCCTATCTGATTTATCAGGGAGTGGAGCCTTTGACCATTAAAGAAAGACTTGGTCACAAAGACATTCAGATGACACTGAACACTTATGGTCACTTGTATCTTGTTAGAAGTAGCGTTTACGAAAAAGGATTAAAGAAAATGGCTAGAGCATGACGTAATGCTGTAGAAGGAAGAATGTCGGAAAGCCGTGTGAGGGAGAACCTCATGCACGGTTTAATGAGGGGCGGATGAAAATTCATCCGCCTACTCTACATTGGAATAGTATTTTAAAATGAACTATGGTAGAATAAAGCAAAGACAAATCGAGAACTTTTGGATAAAATTTTGAAAATTATCGAGGAAGTTACTATGAAAAAATGTAGATATTGTGGCAAAGAATTAGATAGTAATTTGGAATTTTGTAGCAGTGAGTGCGAAAACAGCTATAGAAAGATAATTGAAAAAGATAGATATAAAATTAAGTATTTCATTTCGGGCATTATTTTAGGGTTTTTAGCTATGTTTTATGGTGTTGTGTCAAGTCGCAATTGCATGATTGGAAGTGGAATTATAGTAATGGGAGTCACTGTTGTTGTGCTTCCATTTACTACTCCAGAAACAACTGCTTTATTTGGAAATAAAAAGGCGAGATTTATCGGAAGAATATTAGGTATGATACTTATAGCGGTTGGAATATGGGTAGGGTTTATTTGATGACAACTTCAGTCTTTAGAGCAAATTAATCAGAAGTTGAGAGGAGATCTCTATAATGTTTATATTTTTATCTGTGTGTTCACTTTTAGTACCGTTATCTATGATTATATTGGGATATACGTGGAAAGATAAGCCTCCTAAAGATCGGCAGGGGAGTTCGGGGTATCGAACTACTATGTCAAGGATGAATGATGAAACATGGAGATATGCACACAGGTGTTGGGGCTGGATAAACTTTGTTTTAGGGATCATCCTGGCGATACTATCGATTTTTATTTTGATTTTAACGAAAGATGATACAAACTTTGAAATGATTTCTGTTTATTTGGTGTTTTTACAATTAGGAATTATGGTGCTTACAATTATTCCGACAGAATTTTTGTTGCATAAACATTTTACAAAGCAAGGAATGAAAAAATAGCTAACTTCCGATTGGCGAAAATGAAAATCGGAGTTTGAAGCGGAGGTATGTATTATGAATATAGGATTTTGGTCGTGTATAATTTTGGTAATACCATTTCTGATTATAGGTGTGTTATTTGCGATTTTTAAGGAAAAAGCAGCAAAATTTGTTTCAGGATTTAATTCATTTTCTAAAGAAGAACAGGCATTGTATGATAAAGCTCATATCTCTCGTGATATAAGAAATCAGTGCTTTATGTGGGCTATTATAATGTTGGCAGGAGCATTATTATCCTGCTTTTTAACCCCATATATATCTATACCAACCTATATTATTTGGTTAGTTCTGTTTTTTAGAGAAGTCCACTTTGATAATCATAAAGCGTTTGAAAAATATTTATTAAAGTAAATTCAAGTTTTTGGAATCGACTGAAAGGAAGCATTATATGTTCTATATTGTTTTTGACTTTGCAATGGCAGTGATTATGTTTTTATTTGGAATATGGTTTTATAGGTCAAAAGGACAAGCATCTAAATTCTTGTCTGGTTATAATATGAAATCGGCAGAAGAACGAAAGAAATATGATGAAAATGCTATGTGTAAGGTATATGGGAAAAGAATGATGTTTATGTCAATTCCTTTTATTGCTGGAATGATTATAGGCATTTGGTATCCGGGAATAGGTTGTTTAATTGCATGGGTGATATGGTTTGTTATGTTTATTCTGCTGCTTATGGATAGACATAAAAGAGAAGGTTAATTTATAGAGGAATAGAATGCTTTTGGGGTGAAAATACCGTTTATTTGTTTTAGATATACGATGTCCGGTTGAAAATTAGCGGATTCTCGTTTTATGTCGTGGTAATTTTGGTATATATTGGTAAGCTGTAAGTGGAAGAGAGGTAGAGACATGGATACAAAAAAGATTGGAGCTTTTTTAAAGCAATGTCGTAAAGAAAAGAATCTTACACAAGAGCAGCTTGCTGAAAAGTTTGGAGTATCTGCAAGAACAGTTTCCAGATGGGAGACAGGAATAAATATGCCAGATCTCAGTATACTTGTTCAACTTGCTGAGTATTACGATGTTGAGATGAGAGAGCTCCTGGATGGAGAAAGGAGCCAGACTATGAATAAAGAGATGAAAGAAACATTGGACAAAGTTGCGGTGTATGAAGAATGGGTGAAACAAAAAGCATTAAAGGCTGGAAATCTTGCATTTGCATCAATGTTTGTGATTAGTGTGTTAGCGATTATTATTCAGATGTTATTAACGGTGGATATTCGCTTGGTTTTAGGAGAGACAGCAACTGCTTTAGTAGGAGGAATCCTGTATGCCTCTATTATGGTGTATAATGGAATATGGGATAAATGTTTGCCAAAAAGTGCTACTATATGGCGAGATTTTCTCACCAGTGTGATATGTGCAGGAATTTTTACAGTCATCTATGGCATATGTTTATTTAGAATGGGAGCTACAGAAACACAGGTAACACGATTAGCATTGGGATTTCTGATTGGTATTACTATTGTGGCGTTTATTGCTCTTAGGCTCTTGACATTTATTAATCGAAAAAGAAACCAGAATTCGTCAAATGTTCAGGAGAAAAAGGAAACTTCTCTATCTAAGGCAGAATGGACAAAAATTTATAATGCACAGAATATAGTAGAGACAGAACAACTTGTAGAAATGTTAAAGCAAAATGGAATAGCAGCTTTTTCTCAGGAAGCAGGTGCGAATGTTGCAATGCATGGGGCACCAGGATTTGGAATATATGGTGTGGATATATTTGTGAAAACCGATGATGCAGAGAAGGCAGTACAGTTGATCAAGGAGATTAATAACCAAGAATGAAGAAAATTTTTGACATTTTCACACATGCGTGCTAATATGATTATAGAAAAAGAGTGCTACCGATAGACGGTTAGTCCACATACTTAATTGATTAAAAATAACCGTTCAGTTTGCGAGGCTGGGGCGGTTATTTTTGTGTCTTGTTATTATCTTTGCCGAATGTGTATCCGGCACAAAAGCAGGTGATGCCGAAGCTCACGACTGCAATAAAGTCCACAATACTCATTGGCTTAGCCCTCCTTTCCAGTGGATTCTCTTTCGAGTTTCTATGTAATCAGAGGGTCACAGTCCCTCTGCTGAAGGACTAACCGCCTACCGTTATGATAGCACCCATGTTTCGATTATAACAGTCAAGGTGGGAATCTGCAACCGGAAAGTTGACAGCTCATGAAAATCTGGCTGTGATACCGTTTTGATACTAAAAAATGAAGAGAACAGAAATATAGCGTAGAAATCCTATAACACAGGACAATAAAGACACGAAAATCACAGAAAATAATGAGATTTTAAGAACCTCACAAACGTGAAGGTGGACGTACTGTAGGATCAGGACGTGTTGCTACAGTTATCGAATAATTTTAGCATAACATCTTAATTATATAAATAGAGTACCGCAAGGTACATTGTGTCCAAACGTAAGATACCCCGGAACCGTAAGGTTTCCGGGGTCAGACTGTAGACAAAGCCCTGCTTTTGCAGGGTTTTGCTATTGTTGGAACCGCTTTTCTGATATAATAAATATCAGAAGGGCGGTGTTTTTTATGATGACGAAAAATACAGATAAAAAAAGAGAACAAATGATGATGTTTTCCATGGATGACATGGTACCTCAAAACCATATGCTGCGATTGATTGATAAAGCAATCAATTGGAACTTTATTTATGATCTGGTTGAAGAAAAATACTGTCCGGATAACGGCCGTCCCAGTATGGATCCCGTCATGCTGATAAAGATACCATTCATTCAGTATCTCTATGAGATAAAAAGCATGCGTCAGACCATGAAAGAGATCGAGGTAAACGTTGCATACCGCTGGTTTCTCGGACTAGACATGTTAGATCCAGTACCTCATTTCTCTACATTTGGAAAGAATTATACCCGCCGTTTCAAAGATACAGACCTTTTTGAGCAGATCTTTTCAAAGATTCTGGAAGATTGTATGAAATATAAGCTTGTAAATACAGAACAGATCTTCGTGGATGCAACACATGTAAAAGCCTGTGCAAACAGTAAAAAAATGCGTAAGCGGGTTGCACACGAACAGGCTCACTGGTATGAAGAGGAATTAAATAAAGAGATTGAAAAAGACCGTCTGGCACATGGAAAAAAGCCATTAAAGAAAAAAGATGATAACCAGCCACCTGCATCCGGTGGAACCGGAAATGATAAGGATTCTATATCTGAAGAACTTCCTGAAGATGTGAAAACCCAAAAATGCAGCATCAGCGATCCGGAAAGTGGATGGTTTCGAAAGGGTGAACATAAACACGTTTTTGCATATGCAGTAGAAACTGCCTGTGATAAACATGGCTGGATCCTTGGATATACAGTACATCCTGGTAATGAGCATGACAGTCGTACTTTTAAAGCATTATACGATAAGATATCTAAACTGAATCCGCAGATGGTAGTTGCAGATGCAGGATATAAAACTCCGGCAATCGCCCATCGGCTGTTGGAAGATGGAATTCAACCACTTTTTCCGTATACCCGTCCCAAGACCAAAGAAGGCTTTTTCGGAAAACACGAATTCGCATATGATGAATACTATGATTGTTATATATGTCCGGGAGCACATATATTGACATACAGTACAACAAACAGAAGTGGATATAAAGAGTATAAAAGCTGCGGTGAACATTGTGCTGAATGCCAATGTCTTTCAAAATGCACAGAAAGTAAGGATCATGTAAAACTGATCACACGTCATGTATGGGAAGAATATATGGAAGTGGTAGAAGACATTCGGCACACGATCGGAAACAGACAGATCTACCAGTTAAGAAAAGAAACCATAGAGCGGATCTTCGGTACAGCGAAAGAACAGCATGGATTTCGATATACACAGTATGTAGGAAAAGCACGGATGGAAATGAAAGCCGGGCTTACCTTTGCATGCATGAATCTGAAAAAACTGGCAAAGATCCTGGAAAAACGAGGTTGGAACACAGCCAGATTTTTGTTGATTTTGAAGAAAATAAAAAGAAAAGAAGTTTTAAAAGAAAAATGGTGCTGGGCATAACACCCAACACCAAGTTTGTCTACAGTCTGAAGCACCTCATCTGAGGTGCTTTACTTAGCAGGGCTACAAGGATTCGAACCTTGAAATGACGGAGTCAGAGTCCGTTGCCTTACCGTTTGGCGATAGCCCTAAATTCTCTTTCGCAATACGCTTCTCGCTTGCGACAAGTGGTATTATATAATACTCCTCACAGAAATGCAAGCCCTTTTTTTATATTTTTTTATTTTTTTTAATATTTTTCAAATACCTTTTTTTAATATTTTTACATCAAACCTTTATCTTTTATCCGAATGTGATATAATGTGAGCACTTAGTATATCAGCTGGGAGATGACTCCCACCTCTATAGGTGGTGAGAAACAAGCTAGTATCAGTGGTGGGAGTCAATCCCCCAGCTGATATAGCCTCCGGCAGGATTGCAGAGGTGCGCAGTAGAAGTATGTCATGCAATTGCATGACGCGCACCTCGCAGCAAGAATGCCGAGGCATTCTTGTTACGTAGCTGTTCAGTATTCTCACAGTTATGATGAGACTTCCTACTGAAAAGTTACAGGCTTATATTACCATAGCGATACGGAAATTTATAATGAATGAGGAGAAAACACATGAGAGCAAATAATCTGACTCTGCTAACGGATCTTTATGAACTTACCATGATGCAGGGTTATTTTAAAAATCCGACGGATCAGACCGTAGTTTTTGACATGTTTTACAGAGACAATCCCTGTGGCGGCGCATTCGCTATCTGTGCCGGTCTGGAGCAGATGATCGAATACATCGAAAATCTTCACTTTACAAAAGAGGATATTGATTATCTTCGCAACCTTCACCTTTTTGAAGAGGATTTTCTTGAATATCTGAGTAATTTTCATTTTACAGGTGATATCTATGCCATCCCCGAGGGAACTGTGATCTTCCCCAGAGAACCTATGGTAAAAGTTATTGCGCCTATTATGGAAGCCCAGCTTGTGGAAACAGCGATTCTGAACATCATCAACCACCAGAGTCTGATCGCAACAAAAGCAGCCCGTGTATGCTATGCAGCCAAAGGCGATGGCATTATGGAATTTGGTCTTCGTCGTGCCCAGGGACCGGATGCTGGTATCTTTGGTGCCCGTGCTGCTGTGATCGGAGGCTGTATCGGTACTTCCTGTGTTCTTACAGGACAGATGTTTGATGTACCTGTGCTTGGCACCCATGCCCATTCCTGGATCATGAGCTTTCCAGATGAATATACTGCATTTAAGACCTATGCAAAACTTTACCCCAATGCCTGCATCCTTCTGGTGGACACCTATGATGTGCTGAAGTCCGGTGTTCCCAATGCCATCCGTGTATTTGAAGAGATGCGTGAAGAAGGCATTCCGCTTACCAGATACGGTATCCGTATTGACAGCGGAGATCTGGCTTATCTGTCCAAAGAAGCATACAAGATGCTTGCTGCTGCCGGCTTTGACGATGCCACCATCTCTGCTTCCAGCGACTTGGACGAATACCTGATCGAAAGCCTGAAAGCCCAGGATGCAAAGATCAATTCCTGGGGCGTTGGCACACGACTGATCACTGCTAATGACAATCCTGCCTTTGGAGGCGTATATAAATTATCTGCTGTCAGGGATCCGGAGACACAGGAATTTATTCCCAAGATCAAATTGTCTGAGAATACAGCAAAAGTGACAAACCCAGGCAACAAAACCGTTTATCGTATCTACAGCAAATCCACAGGCAAGATCAAAGCAGACCTGATCTGTCTGGCAGACGAGAAGCTGGATGAAAATGATACCATGATCATTTTCGATCCGGTAGATACCTGGAAAAAGACAAAAGTGCTTGGCGGTACCTACCAGCTTCGTGAGCTTCTGGTTCCTGTGATCCGCGAGGGACGCCGCGTGTACACTTCTCCATCTGTGATGGAACTGCGGGATATCTGTCTGAAAGAACAGGAAACCTTATGGGATGAATCCAGACGTTTTGTAAATCCTCAGAAGGTTTATGTAGACCTTTCTCCAAAGCTGTATACCATGAAGAAAGAATTGATCGAAGAAATGAGCCAGAAGGATCTGGATTTTTAAAAAACAGGAATACCCCCTTCCCTTTTTGCATAAACATAAAAGGGAAAGGGGGCTTTTTATTATGCGTTATGATTCTTACACCCGTCTGATCAATGGAAAACATCCTCTTCCCGAGGGGTACGTCCCCAAGCAGCTTACAGATATCGGACTGCCCTTTCAGGCATCCTCCCAGGATTCCAGGCGTCTTCTTGAGATCCGTACTGCCCAGGCTGCACTTCGCCTGTTTCAAAGTGCCCAAAGAGATGGGTTGAACCTTTATGGTATTTCCGGATACCGTTCCTACCAGTGTCAGAAACAGCTGTATGGACAGAATCCTTATGTTGCTGCCCCTGGTACAAGCGAACATCAAAGTGGCCTTGCCCTGGATGTTTCCTGCGCAGAAGCAGGCTTTGCTCTCACTGAGGAATTTGCCTTTACCAGCGAAGGATCATGGCTATCCAGAAATGCTTCTCTTTTTGGGTTCATCATCCGCTATCCCAAAGGAAAAGAAAACATTACTGGTTTTCCCTGGGAGCCTTGGCACATCCGCTACGTTACCCGGGCACTTTCCAATTACCTGGCCCTTACCGGTCAAACGCTTGAAGAATACTATGCCCTTCGTCCCTTCTGATCCTACTGCTCCATCTGCCTTCCCAGAAAACCGGCAGCGGTCTGAACCAGAAGCTTTTCACTGTTTCCTATGGTTTCCCTGTCATTTTTCCCGATCAGGATCACACTTCCTATGGCATCTCCGGAGCTTATAATCGGCTGTATGATCTGCGCCAGGGAGTTTTTCACCTGTTCTGTAGTAATGGCCACTTTCTTTCTGTCCTGTGCTCCGGACAGTTTCATTTCCCGTGCAAAGATCACTTCTTCCAATTCACTGCTGATCTCTTTTCCTACATACTCTTTGCTTCCCTGGCCTGCTGCCGCTATCACCTGGTCGTGATCTGTAATACAGGAAACCATTCCCGTTGTCTGCGACAGTACTTCTGCATATTCTTTTGCAAAGGTACTCAGCTCCCCTATTGGTGAATATTTTTTCAGGATAATTTCACCTTCCCTGTCTGTATAAATTTCCAAAGGCGTACCTTCTTTGATCCGTAATGTCCGCCTGATCTCCTTTGGGATCACAACCCTGCCTAGATCATCGATCCTGCGGACAATTCCTGTAGCTTTCATATAAAAAATCCCTCCTGCTTCTTACATACTTTCCATAATTTGTGCTGTATGGATAGTATGCGAAAAACAAGAGGAATTATGCGTCAAAATCACAGCTTACCAAAATCATAACCTAAAAATCACAATTTACGAAAGTCTTATCAAATCACATCAAATCACAGTCTGCAAAAGTCTTTGCACTTTGCTTCTTTTTGCATTAAAATAAAAAGGAACAACAAAGCATATAGATTTATGCCTCACATCTCTAGTATCGAACTTAAGGAGCATTATAAATATGAATACAAATTTATCATTTGCATGCGACTATATGGAGGGTTGCCATCCGGTGATTCTTGAAAAGCTTACAGAAACAAATCTGATCAAAACTCCAGGATACGGACTGGACGATTATACACGTTCTGCCTGTGAAAAGATCAAATCAGCCTGCTGGAAACCGGAGGCACAGGTTTTCCTTCTTACCGGCGGCACACAAACAAATGCCACCGTGATCTCTGCAATTCTTAAAAGCTATCAGGGCGTAGTTTCTGCCAGCACAGGACATATTGCCACACATGAAGCCGGAGCAATAGAAGCCTGCGGTCACAAGGTTCTTACTCTTCCTTCCCATAACGGGAAGATTGATGCAGCAGAATTATCCCGGTTTCTCGTGGATTACGATCAGGATGCGAACCATGACCATATAGTTATGCCTGGAATGGTTTATATCTCCCATCCCACAGAATATGGCACATTATATTCCCACTCAGAACTTGAAGAGATCAGCCGGATCTGCCGCCAGCACCATATTCCTCTGTACCTGGACGGAGCCAGACTGGCTTATGCACTTGCCTGCCCCCAAAACGACCTGTCATTGCAAGACCTTGCAGCCCTTTGTGATGTATTTTATATTGGCGGCACCAAATGCGGTGCTTTATTTGGTGAGGCAGTCGTGATCACTGTTCCCGGACTGATTCCTCATTTCTTTACCATTATCAAACAGCATGGTGCCCTGCTGGCCAAAGGCAGGCTGTTAGGTATTCAGTTTGATACTTTGTTTACCAACCATCTTTACGAGCATATCGGGAAGTCTGCCATTTCGGCAGCCGATCAGATCCGGGACATGTTGAAGAGCAATGGATTTCAGCTTTGTTATGATTCTCCCACCAATCAGATTTTCTGCATTATAGATAATTCTGTAATGGATCGTCTCCTGTCCCAGGTTGAATGCAGTTTCTGGGAAAAATATGATGATTCCCATACCGTGATCCGTTTCGTAACAAGCTGGGCAACCACTCAGGAGGATGTTCAGAGACTGGGAACTGTTTTGTCTTTTTGTTTTTCCTGATCGTGGAACTTTTTTCTCTGACTGGACAGGTTAAAATACTCACTGGAAATAAACCCATGGGCAACCAATGCCTGAAATACCCGTTCCTGCTCATGGGTCATATCCATCCCCACAGTGGAATTATAGTCTGTGATCACACATCCTGTCTTCTCGATCAGCCAAAACAGTGGTGAATCATCCTGTGGCACCATTTTGAATATCTCATCCGAAGTGTAGGGCAGTAATCCCATCAAAGCCTCCATATGTCCGCCGTCCTGGATCAGCCGGTAATCTCCATCCGGCATAATGATCCCGTCACTAAAATTACTGTCCTGCTTCATCTTGTTCAGAAGCTCTTCTGTTACCTTCATCTATCTTCCCCATTACACATTTTATTTATTAGCTTTTATTTTTTGCTTTTATTTTTTTGCTTTTATTTTTTTGCTTTTATTTTTTTGCTTTTATTTTTTAACTTTTATTTATTAGCCTTTATTTATATTGTCTTTGATATCGTCTTTTCATCCTTTTGTTTTACTTCTGTATCCAGAAAATGCATCTTCAGGATCCCGTGATAAAATCTTCCATACAGAACCAGTGACATAAGCATAATTCCAGCACAGGAAACGATCAGAAACCAGGCCAGCCCGTCTGGGATCTCCTGCCAGAAAAACAAAACAGTCATCACCAGATACAAAACTACTGTACTAAGCTTCCCGTACCATTTTGCACTGTTGATCTGATCTCTCACCTTCAGAGTCTGATATCCCCAGTAAAGCATGATTCCTTCCTTTACAGCAAATAAAAGGATCATCACCCAAAGTCTTTGATATCTGGAGGAAAGACAGAAAATCATAGACACCTGTGTCAGCTTGTCGGCTACAGGATCCAGCACCTTACCTACATCAGAAACCATGTGAAATCTGCGGGCCACCTTTCCGTCCAATACATCGGTCAGTGCAGACAGTGCCACCACAGCAATCGCCTGTTTATAATCTCCTCTTCTGTACAACCATATAATAGCCGGTATCAATAGGATCCTGAACAAACTCATCAGATTGGGAATGGTCAATATATTGTCTTTTTTCAATCTTTCTCCCATAGCTTCTCCTTTTTCATGTATACTCCTTTTCCATCCGTTACCATATTGTTTCATTCTAACATGAAAAAAAGTTTCGTCAACCTGATAAAAAATAAAAAAAGACTGATAAAATATAAAAAAAGACTTGCTTTTTATAATATTCATGTTATAGTATTCACATACTTATTATGTAGTTTCAAATACTACATGTGACTGTTTTTGATGCCGTATCATTTTTAAGATCATAGGATTCCTGTAATCATTCAAAGGAGGTTTTCACATGAAATTCAAATTAAAAGATCCTGGCAGCGCCATTACTCATGGTATCGCATTTCTGCTTGCAGCGGCGGGCGCAGCACCACTGCTGATCCGTGCAGCTGGCTGTACAGATCACCTGCACCTGGCTGCCCTTAGCATATTTATCCTTACAATGATGCTTCTATATGCAGCCAGTACTATTTACCACTCCGTAGATTCTACCGAAAAAGTCAACCGCAGGCTGCGCAAGATGGATCATATGATGATCTTTGTAATGATCGCCGGCAGCTACACACCTGTATGTCTGATCGTCCTTCATAATCGCATCGGCTATATTCTGTGTGCAATGGTCTGGACAGTTGCCATGCTTGGGATCCTTTTCAAAGGCTTTTGGGTAACTTGTCCCAAATGGCTTTCGTCCCTGCTCTATATCGGCATGGGATGGCTGTGTGTACTGGCATTTATGCCGATTTTCACAGCACTTCCAAGAGCAGCCTTTGGCTGGCTTCTTGCAGGAGGGCTGATCTACACAGTAGGCGGTGTGATCTACGCCTTAAAGCTTCCGCTATTTAATTCCAGACACAAGAACTTTGGTTCCCATGAGATCTTCCATGTATTTATCATGCTAGGCAGTGCATGCCACTTCATCCTTATGTATTCCTTCGTTGCCCGCATGCCATTATAAGTTAAAAATCAAGCAGCTCCAGTTTCTGTTTTCTGGTCAGCTGCTTGATTGCATATTCTCTTTGCATTGCTTCCTGTTTCGTCTCATACCCCTCGTAATAAACTAGCGTCACCGGACGCTTTGTGCGGGTGTATTTTGCCCCATCCTGGCCTTTATTATGTGCCTGCAGCCGTTTCCTCAGACAATTTGTCCAACCAGTATACAGGCTTCCGTCTGCACATTTCACCATATAAGTATAATTCATTTATAATCCCTGGCTTTCTATGTAAAGGAATGCCTTGGCATTCCCTTTTTGTAACTGTAAGGATACTGAACTGTTACCCCTTTTCTATATAAAAGCAGCCGGTAAGAAGCGTATCTTATCAGGATTTCCGTAATATCTCTGTTGACAGGGAAACCGGCCGCATATTTTCCTACCTTCTTTATTATACGTGCTCTCTTACTTTTTGTGAATCCCTATGGCAGATATACGATCGGGTCAATTGGCTTTCCGTCTTTCTTCATTGCAAAGTACAGATTACTTCCCTCTTTACTGTAATATTTTGTAGGTGTACCTATATATCCGATGGTTGTACCCTTTTTCACTGTATCGCCCTGTTCTACCTGCAGATCTGTCAGCTGACCGTATATCGCCTGATATCCGTTTCCAAGTTCCATAGTAACCGTGGTTCCTGTCTGTGCGTCCTGTGCAATGGTCAGTACCTTTCCATTAACTGCAGACTGGACCGGGGCGCCCTGCACTGCCTGGACAGCAATGCCGGAACTTAATCTGTACTGATCCAACGTAGGAAAATACGTAGTATTGTCCATGCTGTAATCAATCAGGATATTTCCATTTACCGGCCACTCCATTAATGTATCTTCTGAAAAAAGGATCTCCGGTGCCATGTTTAGTCCTGTAGTTCCACCGGCGCCTGTTTTTGCAGCTGCTTCTGCAGACGAAGCAGTTTTGATAGCTTCTGTCTGTGTCTCTTCTTGTATCAGATTTTCTCCTGCTGTGATGCTGCTACTGCCTGTTTCCGCCTGCACCAGACGGGTATCTGCCTGTGCACTGGCTTCCTCTTTTATCTCATCTTCCTTGGCATCACTTTTCTGAACACTTTCCATTGGCAGGATCTCCTGAATGATCTCCCCATTTTGGGATGTTCCAAGCTGATATGCACTGATTCCAAGTGCTGCCAGCACAGCCAGCGCCCCAACATTGAAAATAACCTTCATTGTTCTGTTTTTCTTCATATTCTGTTCACCTCTATCATCATAATCCAGAGCCTGTTCGCCGCTCCACCTGTAATTATAGGGTGTCCAGAAATTTTGCCGGCTATACACCAGCTTTTGGAATCTGTACAATATTTTTTATTTCCATTTCAGGAAAATAAGTCTGAAGAATGTGTTCCCAGTCATATCCTGCTTTTGCCAGACAATTTCCCCCATATTGTGAGTACCCAAGTCCATGACCTTTTCCCTTGCACAAAAACCGATACCTGCTGCCTATTTTCTGTACTTTAAAATCCGCTGAAGCCAGCCCAAGCCCTGTACGAAAGGCTTCTCCCTCAACAGGCTTTCCATCTGCCATCATCCAGCTTACATATCCTTTAGAGTCCCTTTCCCGGATTTCCAGTACCTTGGGCATCTGTGATGCAGGGATATAAAATGAAGATAAATACTCCTCCGCTTTTTTATCTTCACTGCTGTCCACAGTTTTCAGATAACTGTACTCCTGACTATGAAAAACCTCCTGACCATCTCTGGTGCTTCCGCTGCTGATCTGGTGATAGGGAACCAGCTTCAATTCCTCATTCCATGTAAGCACCATATTTTCCGTTTCATGTACTGCTTCCTCATAACATTCTTCTTTTTTCCGAAAAAAAAGCTCCGGAAATTTTCCAGCTGACATTCCATACTCCTGCCTCTTTATCACAATATCACGCAGACTTCTGCCCTCACACATTTCATCATAAAAATTGGTTCTTGTAACCACTGCCTGGGCTTTTACTGCTTCCGTCTCATATCCTGCAGGTATCTGTCCTTCCAGCATGCAGGCGATCCATTCTTCAGGATCAAAAGTATGTACTGTAAGTGCCTGTTCTGCTCCATTTACTATTATAACCATAAGATACGGGAGCACCAGAAGTACCGGCAGGCTACACAGAATATTTCTGATCTTTTCCTTCATAAGCTATTTCCCGGTTGTCTTTTTTTCAGTATATGTTTTTTTCTCATAAAATTATGCTATGGCCGTAATAGTGAGAAGGATTGAATATTGTATCCCTGTCAAAATTACGGTATACTAAATAAATCGTAACTGCATAGTCACTGATCAGTTACCGCAAATCACACATTTGGAGGTTACATAGCATGACAGCTTTTTTACTGGCGCCATTTTATATTCTTGTGAATGTTTATGTGGTTCGTTGGATGATCCGCTGGATGGGTGCCTGCAGCCACATTTTCCAGTCTGCAGTTTTCCGTGCTGTATTTATCATTTTTTATATTCTGATAGCCTCTTCACTGCTTACAGGCTTCCTGATCAACAAGCCGGAATTTCTTCACCGCATCCTGAAAAACACTGGCAACTATTTTCTCGGCACATTTCTCTACATTATTTTGGTAATTGTAGTAGTCGACCTTGTACGCCTGATCCTTAAGTATGTATTTCATGCCCGATTTCTGGAATTTCGCAGCACCTTCGTGATCACAGGCTTTGTCTGTATGGCACTGATCATTCTCATCAGCGTTTACGGTATTCTGCATGTAGGTACCATCAAAGTAACGCCTTATGAAGTGACCGTCAACAAAAAGGTAAAGGACATGGATTCCCTTAAGATCGTCCTTCTTGCAGATACCCATTTCGGTTACAGCATTAACTGCCGACATGCACAGAAAATGGTAGAAAAGATCAATGCCCAGGATCCGGATATTGTCTGTATTGCAGGGGATATTTTTGATAATGATTACGATGCCATCAGCGATCCTGAAGGAGTGTGTAACGCACTGAAATCCATTAAATCCAGATATGGGGTATATGCCTGCTGGGGCAACCATGACCTGGATGAACCCATTCTTGCCGGATTTACTTTTGGCGGAAAGAAAAAAGATCAGGCTGATCCACGTATGGAGCAGCTGCTTAGAGATGCCAATATCCATCTTCTTACAGACGAAGCAGAATTGATCGATGATAAATTTTATGTTGTAGGACGAAATGATTCTTCCCGCACCCACAAGCTTGGCGGACAACGACTTTCCCCGGCTCAGCTAACCAAAGACCTTGATCTTGATAAACCGATTATTTTCATTGACCATCAACCAAAACAACTGCAGGAAACTGCAGATGCCGGAGCAGACTTGGATCTTTGCGGTCATACCCATGACGGCCAGATCTTCCCTGGAAACCTGTTTATCCATCTGTTCTGGGAAAATTCATTTGGTTATCTGAAAAAAGACAAGATGCACAATATTGTTACTTCAGGCGTAGGTGTATGGGGACCGGATATGCGAGTAGGCACCAACTGTGAGATCTGCCCCATCACTGTACACTTTCAGTAATGGGACAGCAGTTTATCTCCCGTTATAAGGAAAAGGGACTGTTATTTACTGTTATTTACGGATCTTTGTAACAGTAGTAACTCCCTTTCCACTGTTAGGATATCTGGATGAATATCCCTGGTCTGTCAGGAATACGCAAATCAGGCTTACGCATAACACCACAAGCAGTTTGTGATTCATTCGCTGTACCAGATTGTCCAGAAGAGGGGCCAGCACATAAATAATCACCAGGCCTCCTACACCAAAGACCAGCAGGCCTTCTGCGCAGATCCTTCCATTCAGGTTAAGAAAATAGCCAGAATAATCCCACCATCTTTTTCCGTTTATAAGTTCCAGTACATAGGAAGTAAGATATTCTATCCCACCACAAACCACCATGGTCATTACAAATTCTATTGCAGGGTTATTGCGGAACCGGTACAGCAATAACAGGATCAGTGCGCTCCCGCTTCCATATATCGGCAGCCATGGACCATGCAGAACTCCACGGTTTACTATGGTTCCGTTTGTGATCAGGTGAAGACTGACCTCCCAGATCCAGCCTCCAAAGGACATGATAAAAAAGACCATGATCACCGACCATACAGAATAACAGCGCATATAATTGATTTGGGAAAGCCATTGCCTGGTATTCTTATTTTTTACCGAAAGAGGGCCCAGTCGGGCAGGATAAATCTTTCCTTCATATGCCTCACGTAATTCTGTCCCTTGCAGCATTTCTGCCTGCTTCTTTTCAAATTCACGTTCTTTTTTATCTCCAAAGAATACGATGCCCAGATTCTTGATCATGAATCTGTGGATTCCTCTCATAGGTGCCAGAATGTCTTCTTCGCTTTCCCGCTTCTTGAGCACATCTCCATATGCCATCAAAAGCATTTCCTGTGAAGGTGTTTCAAAAAGATACCTGTCATTTAAAAGCTGGCTGCCTGGAATTTTCTTTTCTTTTCCTATCCTCCGCAGCATGGCATAATATTCACACATGGTAGTTTCTTTGTAAGGTCTTGTAATAAGTATATTCACGATCCAGCCGGTAAAAGCTCCCAGAATTTCCCATCCCAAAAAAGAAAGATCCAGTATAAACAATTCCCATTTATGCCCATTCATCATCTTTCTGGAAAGCGTGATCGTTTCATTTGCTCCAATCTCCGGATTCTCAGCCACGATATAAGGAACCATAAAATACGAATAGTGTTTGATCAATCCCCCCACGATTGTAAACCACCATAACAATTTATATGCCCGCATCACACACATAGTCAAACATGCCTGAACCCATTTCCGTACCTTCAGAAGATAAAATACCCTCTGTGTATGGATTTTTTCATAACGCATGCCTTCCATAAACATACGCACCATGACAACCTTATAAACATTAATAAACAAAAACCAAACCAGAAAAACGATCACCAGACTGACCAGTATTAATATGATCACTGCAACACTGTCTGAACCAACAATAGAAGAAATACCCACAGCAATCGACACGATAAATGCTCCGGATGTGATCTTATTTACAATCTTTGAAAGCATTCCACGGCTATGCCCCAGCACGGCTTTCTTGTTATCCTTTGAGGAGTTTACCTGCTTCTGTATCCGCTCATCTGCCAGACGTCTTCCTTCTTCTCTGTTTCCATCAAATAAATTCTTCAAAATAGCTATAAACTGACTGCCCATTCCAGGATCTTCCTCATAAATCTCCTCACTTACCGGATCTTTTCCTTTGAATGGCAGGTTCAACCTGGCTGTTACTTCTGTCCTGGCAATACTGTAATCCACAAGCCTTCCGCCGGAAATGATCATAAGTACCAGACACAGTACCACCCAGATCCCATAATGTTCTTTGACTGAAATTCTTGCTTTTCTTTTTATCATTTTTCTGTAATTCATATTTTTTTCTCCTTCGTATAATATGATTATATAGAAATTGCAGATAAAACACAATATACGTCACAGGATTGTAAGTATATTGAAAGCATATCTTAAGAAAGAGAATATGTTACCAGGATGGCATTGGGGGACATTATAACTTCCAGAGACATTCATTGCTTTTTTTTAGTAAAATGAGTATAATGCATAAAAAGAGTTGTCTGTCAGTTTTATGATGGCAATAATGAATTCTGATATCAGGAGGTTGTCTATGGCCAAAGAACAACTTGCAGTAGCGGAACTGATCATGAATCTGATCCTTGGGAAAACAGAAAATGTAAGCCGTGTGGATTTTTTTCCGCAAAAGAAAAAATTCCCGGAGGATTTACCCTATGAACAGCCTTTTCCAAGAGCAACCCCGGAAAGTCAGGGTGTATCTTCCCGCCTGCTCAGTGCTATGATCCGTGAGCTTTACAGCTCCAAATATACAGATATGCATCATCTGATGGTGCTGCGACATGGAAAAGTGATCTGTGAATGTAATTTTGCCCCTTATCCGGCCGGCATGTGGCACATTACCCATTCCATGTGTAAAAGCATTACCTCTATGGCTATTGGCCTGCTTGTAAACGAGGGAAAACTAACCCTGGACGAAAATATATATAAGATTTTTGAGGATCAGCTGAATCCTTTTACCAAGGTGCTCCGTCCCGTCATAACAGTGGATAATCTTCTTACCATGACCAGTGGCGTAACCTTTAACGAATCCGGCATTGTTTCCGGTAATGACTGGCTTGGAAGCTATCTAAGTTCCCAGGTTTCGGGCCGTCCTGGCACCACGTTCCAGTATAACAGCCTGAATACTTATGTATTATCCGCCATTGTGACCAAACGTACCGGCGAAACTCTAACGGATTATCTGAAGCCACGGCTTTTTGAGCCTCTGGGGATCACACGATATCTATGGGAGACTTGTCCCAAAGGGATCACCAAAGGAGGGTGGGGACTTTTCCTATGTATGGAGGACATGGCAAAGCTTGGCCAGCTTTACCTGCAAAAAGGCATGTGGAATGGTCGGCAGATCATTCCTGTAGCATGGGTAGAAACTTCCACACAGAAGCATACAGACAGCATTCCAGGTACATTTGGATACGGCTATCAGATCTGGATGGAGCAGCGGCCCGAAAGCTTTGAATTTAATGGAATGCTTGGTCAAAATGTGGTTGTATATCCGGATATGGACATGGTACTTGTAACCAATGCAGGGAACAACGAGTTGTTCCAGAATTGTGTTATGCTGAATATCATCCGCAAATATTTTCCTGTAGAATATATGCCAAAGGAACAGTTGCCAGAGGATCCAAGTGCTTATGGTATTCTACAGAAACTGATCGGTTCTATCCAAACCGGTGGTAAAGCTCCTGCCATTCATGGCGGCTGGCCAAAATCAGCCAGAATATCTGCCCGATATCCAGGAAAACCTTGTACTACAAACTGCCAGCCGGATCCGTATCCTATGTTCAAACAGCTTAATGGAAGAACTTATCAGCTTTCTCCACAATCTGTTGGCCTTTTTCCACTATTTATACAAGTTTTCCACAATAATATGACGGAGGGGCTGAGGGAAATCTCTTTCTCCTATGAAAAAGGCATATTTTACGTACTGTTTCTGGAAGGTGATACCATTCACCAAATTCCGGTAGGTTTTTCAACTGCCAGACAGACCTGGCTCACGATCCATGAAGAGCCTTACCTGATCGCCACATCCGGTGAATTCACCTCTGACGAAAATGGTACCCCTGTGCTTAAGCTTACCCTTACCTTTCTGGAGGAGTGTGTCAGTCGAAAGATCCATATCTTTTTCCAGGACAGACAGATCCAGATCCGCTTCCTGGAAACACCTGGCAAGGGAATGATCATGGAGGGGCTGGAATCTGTAACAGAGGAACTGGCTAACAAACTGATTTTTGCCACTTTCCGGGATAATGGCGGCATGACAGTAGTACACAGACTCATGGAAGGCACCATCGAACCAGTGGTACAGGGTACTTTATGCCCCCAGAAGATTATAAGCAGTCAGGAGCAACCGTTATGATATCCAGGAAATTGCGTCTGGTAATCACCTTTTCTTCTACAACGGATGCACTACTTCTGGAACAGTCCTGTAAGGAAAATCAGATCTCCGGTGGTCTGATCCCGGTGCCCAGGATGATTTCTGCCAGCTGCGGACTGGCCTGGAGTACAAATGTTAAGAATGAAAAGGACATACAGACGCTGCTCGACTATATCCAGGTTCAGCCGGAAGGTATCTATCAATGCATGATTTAAATTCAAGCATCAGTTATCAAGGTCAAAAACCGCATACATTTGATCATATGCGGATGATTTATAACATAAAGGAGTAAAAAAATGGAAAAAATTACTTTTGATGCAAGAGGTATGGCATGCCCTCTTCCAGTTGTAAATGCCAAAAAGAAAGCTGAGGAAATGCAGCAAGGTGGTTCTCTAACCATTCTTGTAGACAATGAGATCGCTGTACAGAATCTGCTTAAATTTGCTGCCAGCCGTGGATTTGAAGCCGTTTCCAGCAAAGAAAACGAAACAAATTATTCTGTGACTATGGAAGTGACAGCGTGTTCACCAATCTCCTCAGAAGCTTCTGTTTGCAGCCCAGATGCCCGTAGACAGGGAACTGTGGTAGTTCTTTCTGGCAACACTATGGGAACTGGTGATGAAAAGCTTGGAAAGGCCTTAATGAAAGCTTTTATTTTCGCCCTTACAAAACAGGACATACTTCCGGAAACCATTTTATGTTACAATTCCGGGGCATATCTTACCTGTACCGGATCTGATTCCCTGGAAGATCTGAACACTTTAGAGGCACAGGGTGTAAAGATTATGACCTGCGGCACCTGTCTTGATTTCTATAATTTGAAGGAACAGCTGCAGATCGGTACTGTTACTAACATGTACGAAATTGTTGAAACAATGGAAAAAGCCGGTTCGATCATCCGCCCATAAATATGGAAAATAAAAATAATCCGTAAGTCCTTTGTTTATAAGGATTTACGGATTTTCTTTTTCATGAGACATCGGGGATTCGAACCCCGGACAACTTGATTAAAAGTCATCCTGCCTAACACCTATAAATCTACGTAAAATCAAACGTTTTACGATTTTTGTGAGACTCAATTGAGACAAATAGATTCTACATCAGGTATTAGGTTCTGTCAAGATAGATAAAATAATTCCCGAAGATTCCCGGCAGATGGGTACCTGCCGGGAGCTTTTTATTTCAGCATTTCATTGACTTTCTTCTGCACGGCTGCATAATCATATCCTGCCGCCGTCAGCCTCTTTTTCCGGTCTTCTCCTACTCCCCACTTGCCAGCAATCACCTCTTTTGCCAGTGCAGTCACGGACTTATTTTTAGTAGTGCTTGTGGTCTCTGTTTTGGGATATACCTGTTTTCCATTAGAATCAAAGACTTTGTAGCCCTTGGACTGATCCGCCCTTTTCTTGGCCAGCTCTAGGCTCTCAAAAGCCCCTAACTGACTTGCAGCATCTCCCCAGGATTTCCGCACCCGGTAAAATTTCTTTGCAGCCGGCTTCTGGGTGTCTGCATTCTGGTTAGTATCAGCTTTTGCAGGCTCCTGCACGGTTCCGGTCTTGCCTTCCATTTTCAGCTTGACCGCTTTCCGGAAGGTGTTCATGGTGTAGGGCAACGCCAGCCCTCTCCATAGGTGTTCCGGATCGCCGTGGTTGGTTGCGATTCCCCTTGCATTGCCCTCCGCATGTGACAGGATCACGCCGTCTTTCATTGGGTTAAGACCGTACTCTTTGCAAAGATAAGCAAACAGCTCCACAGCAGCATTGTATGTACGTCTTGCACAGGCTCTTGCATCTGCCAGATTAGAGCAGGTAAACGTACCGCCGCCTGTATACCGGATCGTTGCAGGCTCACACATCTCCACGCCGATATGTGTATTGTTTCCAGATCCGTTCCGGCCGGATCCGCAATGCCAGCCCCGGTGATTCCAGGGGAGTGTCTGATAGATAGTTCCGGTGTTGCCGTCAATGAAACCATGGACACAGGCAGCGCCATAGGATGGACTGTTCCACATATTTACAAAGACCTGCGCAGACGGCTGGGCACACCCAACCGAATGGAGCATCAGGCCTTTGACCGTAATTTTTCGCCCTGCTGTATAGCAGGGATTTTTTATAAGGATAGATTTAATTATCTTCATAATATTTTCCTCCAGTAAACCCAATAAAAAAGAGGACGATCACTCGTCCCCTGAATCCGTATCTGATTCCTTGTTAATTGCCTTGTCGGCTACTTCCAGTCCTCTGATCAGGATCTGTGGCACATTATACCCAGCTTCTACGAAATTTTCACAGATGGACCGGATCTCATTGACCAGTAGGGAAGCCAGGACAAACCAGCCCAACAAAGTTGTAATTCCCAGGTCAACGCCAATTGTCTTGCCGATCTCTACAAATACCGCAGATGCACCAAAAGCAACCGCAATCATGATCCAGTACCCCAGCTTCTTAAGCACACCTTTCCACCCTGCCTTGGAGTTTTCCTTGTGTGCGATCCGGCTCTTCATCCAGCCGGTAATCCAGTCCGCCAGGTTGAACGCCAAGAACAGTGCAAACAAGATCCAATGCTCTCCAAAGATATAGGACAGCACTGCTACGATGCTCCCAACAATGGCATTATACGTATCAATCACCTTCATAGTTTATGTTCTCCTTTTCTTATATGATATTTTATGGCACAAAAATAAGACCTGCTACGGTCTTGCCCTGGGTTTGTTCATACGATTTTCTCCATGTTCTTTAACTGGTTTTATACCAGAATGAATTTACAGAAAAAGTAGCAGTTGTCGGTACAGCTTTATTAAAAAATAAAATTGTATATCCATTAGCGTATGCAGAAACACCAGTGACACAATACTCATTAGCCCAGTCTGGATTTACTGCAGTCATTATAGTGTACCCCTCTGGAGTAGCTAAAAAAATGTAACCACCACCAAGTCCTGTGATTGTTTCCTTTTTCATTATTATTTTATCATGTACCTCATTTACAGCACCCACAAGTGAGCCTTTGTTGGTCGTATTTAACGACTTAAGAAGCCCAATGCGTGTATTCAGTACAGCCCCCTGTCTAGCATCCAAAACAAAGCTTGTTGCAGCTGTTGTTGTCAGATTATTAGCCACATTTTTAGATGCTGCCGTTCCAAGAGAAGCTATCCATTTATAGATTTTTCCAAACAATACACCCAAAGTTTCTCCAGACACAAGGTCTTGTTTTGCGGCAGTAGCAAACGTCACAGTATTACTGGATAAATCCCCCTGAATAACACTTTGTGCCGCCTGCGCTGCTTCATTCGCTGCTGTTGCTGCAGAATTAGCACCTGTTGCGGCTGTAGCTGCGCTGGAGGCTGCTGTGTCCGCATTACTGGCTGCCGTATTAGCCGCCGACGCTGCACTTCCGGCATTACTTGCCGCAGTCTGGCATGCCTGGATAGCAGCCTTACATTGCCTGTCTACCTCAGCTGCCACCACTTCACCTGAGGATGCTGCAATGTTGTCCACCATATCCTCATAGGTTGCCATCCGTTTGACTACACCTGCACCAAAGCACATGTAGCAGGCCAATCCGTCACTTGCATTCGGATCCCCAGACAGCACTACCGCCCATTCACCAGGCAGCAGCTTGGTAGGGTCAAACTTATTGTATGGTCCCCGTCTGTTTTTAATTGCCATGACTTGCATTCCCCTTTCATCTCATTACGTAAGCATTTTTTGTTCCCCGTTGGAAAAAGTAAAAATTATGCTTTTTTCGCCGGTTTCAACATCATCTATACAGTCAATGTTTGTCACATATACTCCCGAAGTGTCTGTTCCAATCAGCGCCTTTCCATCTTTGGTAAGAATTCGGCCACTTGCGCTCTTTAGCACCAGGTCACTGGTCAGGGATTCCAGCACCACTTTTCTCGTCCCGTCACCTGTCTGCGCGGACAGATCAAGAAGTCCATCCACATCATCACCATATCCTGCCGATATGACTGAATCCAGTATCTTTACCCACTCCTGGCCTTTTTTGTTGATAAACCGCCCCGTAAGATCTACTCCGGACGAATTGATTGATCCGATAACGTTGCCATTGGTATCCAGCACCTGCAAGACACCGTGCCCGTTACCACTTCCTCCAAGCGTCAAAACACCGCCTCTGGCCCAGGAAAAGTTGATACCGATCACAGACAGCACGTTCATCACTGCGTCCCCGGAGCTGTCAAATCCGGCTTTCCAGGTTGTATTCGCATCATTCCCTTGATAGTCGGATGTTACCCAGAAGCCGTCAATTCCTGATTTGTATACAATCTTGGATTCTGCCAGTTTTGGCTTGTCATGCCGGTATGCAAGGATAGATCCGTCTGCCTGTTTCACAGTCGTAGCGTAGAAGCCAAATGTATTGGCTGCCAGCTGATTCATGTTCTGGACAGCGATGTCGTAAGCACTTAACTGGCCGTCTGTCTGCTCTTTTGTCTTAGACATCAGTTTAGTACCGGGGCCAAAGCGGGTATAATTCTTTTCTGTTGGTGTCTCAGCGCTGCATTCCACTTTCTGATCACCACACAGGACAAAGGTATTGTTCGTGATCACAGTGTTGTATGTCCGGTTCTTCCGGTCCGTGACCATTGCCACATCACCGGCTTCAATGCTTGGATCTGACTGCCCGGAAATGCTCAATGGCCGAAATACCATATTCCCAAGCTTTGCGTACACATAGGCTGCTACTGCTTCCACTGCACCAGTCTGGATCAGGGGGTTCCCAGAGATCTCCAGTACATATCCATCTGCGCCTTTCATGACGCTTTCTGCCGTCTGGCTGCCCTCCGACTTGGCTGTAACCTTAATCCCTGTGATCCGTATATCATCTGCATTAATGGTCTGCGATCTAAGATTAAAAAGGTGATGGTAATAATCTGTAGCCACAAAGCTGCTTCCGTCATATTCATCCCCAGATGCATAATCATCAAAGGAACCGCCATCCCAGGACGGATCAGCATCCACATAGGTGTTTCCGGAAATCTTATCAAAATTTCCTCCATCAATGTTTTCCGGAATGCTGCTTATCTTATACCAGCCAAAGCACAGCTTATCCAATCGGTTGACCCGGGCAAAAGAGCCCATGATTTGTGCACAGTAGGAAATAACATCCCTGAACGTAAGGGCATCCGCTTTTGGCCGTTCCTGGACAATATAGCTGCCCATTTCGATAGTGCTGGCATCATAAGCCATCTGGCAGTGTCTGCATGCGTCCGCAATGATCTGACTGACCGTAGCAGGATATGTCAGCGTGCTTTCGCTGTACGGCTGGTCAAAGAACAGCATGTAGTCATAGGCCTTAATGGTGATCGTCAGCTCATCTTTCTTGGCTGATACCACACGGAAGCTCCCTTTGTTCAGATCCTCCCAAGCATTCTCCTCCACTTCCAGGCCTACAATGGCCTGCAGGTCTGCCTCTTCAAACACATACCCATCAAATTTTCCGGTTTCATTATTCAGGACAGCGGAATACTCTTTCATCACTGCTGCCCCGATGTCAAATTTCCCGGAACTTGACGTTGCGTCATTGATGTTGTAGCTCATAAAATCGTTAATGGAAAGCTGCAGGGGATCCTGGTTTTTAAATGTGATCTTATCCTGCACCCGGAACACCCTGTTTCCGTTGATTGCCCTTTTATAGGCAATGGTTGTATTAATCATATCGTCACCTCTGTATCACATCTACGGACACGGATTTATAGTAATAATTCCCATCCCCGATAGATCCAAGATGTTCCTTTGTCAGCGTGCCCCTGTATGACTGGATGGTAAAATCAATCCCTGAATCATGGAACGTAATAGGGAACCATCCGGCGATCAGCTTGCTTTTGATCAGCTGCAGCTGGGGGTCTGTCAGGAACTCCCACTTGATGTTCAGGGTCTTTTTCTCGGCAACCACATCACCGATCATGTACCCCGTCAGCGTCCTTCCAGTACTGGATGTCCAGATGATCTCATCTGCAACACTTAAAGAGGTAGGGGATGGGAGCTCCACGCCCCCTGCCTTCAATGGATATTTTTTGCTTGCCATCTTGTCCCCTCCTATGCAATGTCAACTGTGTTGAAACGCCGGTCTATGCCTACCTGTGCAAGGTTTCTTGCTTTTGCGATCGTCTCCCCGTCTATTGAGAACCCAAGGTTTGCAAGTGCGGCAATGATCCGCAGCACTGCCCGGTTGATGATCCCTTCCAGTTCATCCCGTGAAATATTTCCACTGCCGGATCTGGAAACAGCTTCGTCTACCATAGCCTGTAGCTTATCCTCCGGTGCCACAACCTCACCCTGGTGCCGGTTATCACCGATCATGGCCAGCTGCGGCGTGTTAGGCTTGACATAGCCACCCTGTGCCAGTCTAGGAATCTGTGGAGTTGGAATTGTTGGCAGCCAGGAAAACGGATGGGCGGTGTACGGTCCGATATGCAGTGCCAGTTCACGCAGGCTTCTTAACGCACTGTTGATCCCGTCAAAAGGAATCGTGACAACATTATTGATCCCATCTATCAAACCGTTAATGACTGCTTTTAAGTTCTCAAGAATACCATCCTTGATCCCCTCAAAAACTTCGCCGCCTTTGGAAAAAACATTCTTCACGGCTCTCCATGCCTTTTCAAAGGTATCACCGAACCATTTTGCAATATTGCCAAATGCCTCCTTGATCCCCGTCCAGCAACCTTTAAAGAATGTCTTTACCCCACTGAATGCATTTGTCACATTTTTGTAGGCACTTTCAAATGTATCCTTGAACCATGTACCCACACTGGCCAGCGCATTCTTTATATCTGTCCATCTATCTTTAAACCATTCACCAATTGCGGAGAATGCAGTATGAATGTTGTCCCTTGCCGCTTCAAATTTCTTTTTGAACCATTCGCCCACACTGGCAAAGGTTTCTTTTGTGCCTTTCCAAAGCCCTGCGAAAAAATCACCAATCTTCTTACAGGTATCACTAAACCACTGTTTGATTGCTCCCCAGATTTCCACAGCCTTTGCCTTGATGGTATCCCAGTTTTTGTAAACCAGTACACCAACCGCAATCAATGCCGTAATGGCGGCAATAACCAGTGTAATAGGACTGGTCAGAAAGCTCAAGACTGCACCAAAAGCAGTGGTTACGCCTGTTGCAATGGCAGTAACGCCGTTATAAAATGCCACAGCTGCGGAAGCCGCTCCCTGTGAGATAGCCATTGCATTATTTGCCACGGTATTAGCTATAACAGCCGTAGTAAATCCCCCAAGCACAATCGCAACCAGTTCCAGGGCTGTTTTGTTTTCACTGACCCACTTTTTCATATCCTGAAACTTATCTGTCAGTTCACCTACTGTGGGGATATGTTCTGCACACCAATCACCAAAAGTTTTCAGTGCCTGGTTTATATTATCCCAAACCTGCAGGAACATGCCGCCTGTCCATTTTGCCAACGGATCAAGCACATTCTCCCAGAACCACTGAAAAAGAGGCTGTACTTTTTCGATAACCTTATTAAGTGTCTCAACAACGATTGACACTGTTTCCAGGTATCTTGGAACAACCTCATTGGCTGTCCAGGTTCCAAACGGGACAAGCACATTTTCCCACAGCCACAGCAATCCTTCTCCTACTTTCACTGCAAAAGGAGCCAAAGCTTTCCAAAGCTTGTTTAATGCTTTCTCGATCTTTCCAAAGTTTACTTTCATAAGGCCATTATTCAAGGCATCCACAAAACGGGGGATCCCTTTTCCCAACGTCCATTTCCCAACAGGAACAAGGAAATTATCAAAAAAGCCTTTCAGGGCATTCCATGTAAAATTACCAAGCCTGGAAAGCCCTTCGTCCCACAGCCTCTTTAAAGACTGTACTGCTGGTTCGCAGAGCTTCTGGATGTTGGAAAACATTTTCTGGAACTTACCATCTACCTGGTCAATGACGGTATCCCCGTCTGCAAGGCCACCAAAATCAACATCCGGGACTGCAGAGCCTGGGCTGGTGCTTTTCTTCTTACTGCTGCTGGTGTCTGTGGTGGGCTTGTCCAGCTTATTGATCTTGTCAAATCCCATCAGGGACTTCATCTGTTTTGCTGCTTTTTTTGCAGCGTTGCCTGCCTTGTTGGTGTTGTTGGTCAGATCAGCGGCTGAATCAGATGCACTTTCCAAGCTGTCACCTGCATCAGCTGCAGAACCTGCTACAGCAGCCACACCATTGCTGTTTCCTGCAGACGCTTTCTGTCCTGTAATCAGTTCGGTAAAGCTTTTAAATGCACTGGCAAGTACACTCAGCTTTCCAAGAAGGGTGTTGATCACTTTCAGGACAGGCGTAAGTACATTGATCAGCCCCTGCCCTATGGTAGCTTTCAGGGAATCAAACTGCAGGGACAGGATTCTTACCTGGTTCGCCCAGCCACCGGAAGTCCTTGCAAAGTCCCCCTGTGCAGCCGACAGCTGGTCCTGTACGAACTGGTACCGCAGGGCTACCTTTTCCGCTTCGCTCATGGCTGATGTTGTCTTGCCAAAGCCATTGGCCATGGCATAGGAATCCAGGGCTGTCTGGGTCATGACAACGCCAAGATCCTTCAATGATTCTGTCTCACCTGTAAACACGGATTTCAGCTTGGTGTAAGCTTCGTCCTGGTTCAGGTTGTAGAAAGATGCTACATCACCGGTAAGGGCTGTCAGGGATGTACCCATATCCAGCGCCTGCTTCTCAGTGAAGCCGAATGCCTTTGCCATGGATCCAAAAGTACCGGAATACTTCTTGGCCATGGTCTCTGACAGGCCGTAGCTGCTGGCAGCTGATTTTGCAAACTTGTCTACCTGGTCAGCCATGTGTGGAAAGGTAACGTCCACCACGTTCTGTACTTCTGTCAGATCAGACCCCAGGTCTATACAGGATTTTCCAAAATCAACGATCTTCTTTACCGCAAACGCTGCAGCTAATGCGGCACCTGCTTTTTTCGCCATGCCCATGATGCCTGACATCTGCTGTTTAAACTGGTTCTGGTTTACTACCAGGTCAAGCCCGATCTGGCCTACGCTCTCAGCCATCCGCACCACCTCCTGCCATCTTCAAAAATGCCTGCTTCATGGACTCCAGGAATGCATCCCTGTCCTCCACGGATCTAGCTTTTGCCTGCCGGTTCCGCCACTCACTGCGGATCCGCTTCTGTTCTTTCGTAAAATGCTTCAGAATGTCCTTATCATCCTCGGAACGTATTGCCACAATCCGTCCCAGGGCGGTATCCGGGCTGATGCCAATCAGCATCTGCCGGAACTCTTCCCAGGGCATGGTGTGGATCTCTTTTGACAGTCTAAGCCCATACTGGGACTGAAAAGAAGATACGATCAGGTCGTAATCCTCAATCAGATCGTAGTATGGGTCTTGTCTTCCCCCTGGGCTTCCTCCGGGTCCGCCCCTGTGATCAGCGCCTGGGCTGTAGTGATCACTTTGAGCAGATCCTGGAAGCACAGCTTCATTTTTTCAATCTTATCCCGGCTTTCCTCAGGGAAGATGATCTTGTAGATCTCCATGATCTCTTTCGGGGTTGCGTTGTTCGCATCTGTTTCACCGAACACATCCATGATCTTCAGCATGGTAGCTGCGTCTGTGTTGACTTCCAGTTCCTGATCCCCGATCACGATATACGGGTTTCCGCTAAGTTCCAGTTTCTCTGTAATATCAATTTTCTTTGCCATGTTATGCCTCCATAAAAATACCGGCGGATCAGGCCGCCGGTGTCACTTCTGGTTTTCCATTGCTCTGGATCTCAAATTCCAATGGTGCCACGTTTGTGGAATCGCCAGATCCTACATTGGTTACGTTGATAACGGCACCCGTAAACTTCACCACAGTTCCATCCGGGAATGTCCACTGTGTGTCCGCTTCGGAATCCCTGCCGTTTTTCCATGTAAGGCCGGCAACAAAGTCGTTTCCGTCATCCCCTACATTCCTCTTGGCTGTTACGGAAATCGTCACACCTTTGGAAGTCAGGAGCCTTCTGACCCAGCCCTCTGTGTCAAAGGGGTGCCACTCTTCCACGCCATTGTCAAAACTGACTGAAAAAGATTCACAGTCGGCAATGGTCTTCATGGAAGCAGCCCCGGTTGTGGCTGTGTTGATCTGGAACTGGTTTTTATAACATGGATATACTCCGCTCTGATTGCTCATACTCAATCGCCTTTTCCTTTCTTTTCGTAAATAACCGCCATTTCTATGACCATCTCATAGACCCCGGAATCATCTGTCCCAACATCCTGCGGTTCATATAATGGCTGGATAAATTTAATAGTTTCATGGTTGATCACTGTGTTTTCCGTGTCCCTGACAGCCTCAAATAAAGCCATGGTGGCTGTTTCCGTATCACGCAGGGATTTGTTCCAGTGCACCAGTAAGGTCACATATTTGGTGCCGTAGGATTCCAGGGATGGGCCTCCTATGGCAGTATGGTACGGATACTGGTGCTTGCTGTTGTACACGCCAATGGACCCATCCTGCTTGTCCGGAAGCTTCCCCATGTAGACATGCTCTGCAAGCCCCAGGGACGCTATATAATCTCTTACATCTGCTAATGTCATACTCCTGTCAGCCTCCTGTAGATCTGTTTAAATGCCTGCTTGCAGAATGCAGCCTTTTTCCCGCCTGGGAGCCAGTCCTCATACCACTCGCCTCTTGCATTGGGGTTTTCCTCTGTCCGGAAATGGTACTCCGGATGGAAGTAAAGCCTTCTGGCATAAGGTGTACTGGATACGATGCTGACTTTTCCACTCTTGCTTTGGGAGTTATCCACAAAAGTGCTTTCTCCCTGCAGGTTTCCGGTATCCCTTGGAAAAACCTGGGCAGATCTTACATCTGTCAAAAGGGCATCTGCAGTCTGCTCCAATGCCGTTACCTGTGCCTGCGTCAGCTGGCTGATCTTCGGCATGTTCAACTTAATAACAGAATTTACCCGGATCATATCAGCAGCACCTCCGTATAGTTTACGGTCCCATCCGGATTCCTGGCTTTCCTGCCTTCCAGGATCCTGCGCTGTACCCCGAATATTACAGCGCTGCCCCCGGAGATAACCGGAAGCTCCGGGCAGATATCCCCAGGGAACAGGGCAGATCCGGTGATCTCTATCAGCTTCTTCTCTGCAGTCAGTACCGTTTTAACTTTGTCCTGATAGTTGCACTTCCCGGTATATGCCACTGCTTCCAGTGGTTCCCCGTATTCATTCAGCCCTTCCCTGTCCATCTGCAGGCTTATACCTGTCCTGCACAGCCTCTTTGGTACTAAGCATGGATATTTCATAGCCTCACCTCGCTAACCGGCAGCACAGACCGCTCTGGCACAGCAGGGCATATACATCACGCTTCATGGCCACGCCCTTGTCCGTGAACACATTCCAGGAACTGCCAAACTGGACAGATACCCCGTTAATGCTGTAAGAGGACAGGATTGTATTGATCTCATCTGCGTTCTCCACCTCAAAGTCTGCCTGCTGGCACACCACTTCCCGGATGATCTCCTGCTGAAAGCCTGTAAGATGAGAAAATCCCCGGCCTACAATCCGGTTGTAGGTCAGGGAATCAATATGCCTGGAAGCCAGCCGGAGGGCTTTTGAAAGTTCCTCCTCCGGCACTGTGCTGCCCTTATATGTGTCATTATAATACTCCGGTGTTACATATGGCTCATAGGCCATAGGATCACCTCCTGTCAGGCACCATACTCTGCAGTATCCACATCCACATAGATGGAATCGATCTTTCCATCCCTGCCGTTCGGGAACACGAATACGTCAGAGAAAGATCTGTTCTGATACAGATACCCATCACCCTTTGTATGTGCACCAGGCGCAAAGTAGTAGATGCTGGAGATCTTCGGAACAGTCTTACAGGTCTGTCCACAGGCAACAAGAACATTGATCTTGTGCGCACCGGTCACAGCTTCAACACCGCTTGCGGCTGCTACCTTTTTCAGCGGTTCAAATCCGCCGTTTTCCGGCTCCCAGTTGAATGCATCATAGAAGCGCTCATCATCAATGACTTCCATGATCGGCACACCGTCAATGTCGGTCACTCTGGTCTCGATGCCAAGGCCGCCTTCTGCGATCTGGGTCAGTTCGATCTTACGTGTGAACTCCGTGGACTGCTCCAGGGCGTCCATGATCTCACTGCGGACATACATGATCAGGGAGCCGTTAGCTTTATATCTTCTCAGCTTTCCTTTTGCAAGGATATCTTTCAGCATTCCGAAGACTTTTGCTTTTGTATATGTGGATGTTGCCGTGGATCCGTGATAACCTTCTGTCTTCTGGGCTGCCTGAGCCACCTTGGAGAAGAACAGGGCATCTGTTTCCGGAACTACCCATGTCTGCTCAAACACCCTGGAAATGTTCTGGATGGAAGCTGTAGCATTTGTCTCATCAACATCGGCTTTATCCACCATGAACTCAACATCACGGTCGTGTTCCAGTGTGTACGGTACGTCTTTCTGGACGTAAGTACCTTCATTCCAGCCGCCTTTTCTGTTGTGGTTTTTGTACCCGGATGTGCTCATCTGGGTAAAATGGAATGTTTTGGCATCCAGCCACCTTACATTACTGGTTACAAATGGAGATGTCAGGGTTCCCTGCATCAGGATCTCAAGGAGCTCCGGGCTCCACTGTTCTGCATAATTTAATGCCATGTCTTATACCTTCTTTCTTTTAATTCCAGCGGTTCCAACGCTTTGTTGGTACTGCTGCCTGGTTTGTAGTTGTTGTCTGCTGGGGATGCTGTGCCGGGTTTCCGCCGGTTCCTACCCGGGTAAATCCAGTCTTTCCATCCGCCTGCGGTTTCAGCTGCGGAAGAGCTTCCAGAACTTTGTTGATAGCTTCTGTCAGCGCCTCATCGCTGATCTTCCCATCCTGTCCTGCCGCCTGGCTGAAATCTGCCAGCTTAAGCACATACGGGATGGTTTTTGCATCAATCCCAAGGGATACGGCGGTCATAGTGGCGGCGGTCTCCAGTTTTGCCTGAAGGGCGGCTTTCTGTGCGGCCGCAAGCTGTGTCTGCCCTTCGGCGATCTGTGACTGCAGTCCCTCTACATCCGGCTGGTTGGCAGCCTGCTGCTGTTTAAAGTCAGCAATGGCCTGGTCCATCTGCTCTTTTGACAGCCCCTGCTGCTTGAAATATCCTTTCAGGACAGATTCTTCTGTCACAGTCTGCTTTCCTGCGATCAGGCTTGCCAGCTTGTCATAGTCAAACTGTGGTGCCTGTGATCCTGCCGGCGAGGTTCCGCCCTCACCTGTACCACCTGCAGCACCGCCATCGCCATCTGCGAACAGCTGGATATTCATAGGGATTTTGCATCTGAATCTTTTAAACATAGTCTTCTCCTTTACATACAGTTTTTAATGTGCTGTCTGCACAAATCTGACAGTTTTACGTGTGTCTCACATGGACAGTTGATAACCCGGTGTCTCCGTGTAGTTTAATGCCTTCGGGCATAAAAATAACACCCAGCATAACGCTGCGTGCTTTACCGCTGTTTTACGGACAGCTCCGAGATATTTAGGATCACCGCCTCTCTATGGATAACCTCTTGCCGTCGTACACGATCGTGTCCCCGATCTGTGCCAATTCATCTCCGATCCTCACCCCTTTCACCTCGGCGTGGCCGTCCCGGTTCGTATATCGAATGGATCCCGACCGCCGCCTTGTATATTCCGCCAGCCACGGAGGTGCCAGCATATCAATGTCTTTTGTGACTATATATCTTTGAATCACCCCACATCATCTACTATGCTGCCCTTAGAAGTTTCTGTACCCACCAGCAGCCCGGTCAACTCCACGTATTCCTCTTCCGTGATCCGATTCAGCATCAGAAACAAATCGAGCTTGGCATACATATCATCGTAAGTATACCGGTCGTTGGTAATCAGTAATTTACACAATCTCGCTGTTCTCATCTAATTCCTCCATTTCCGCCATCAAATCGGCGTGCAAGATATTTACCTCTTTCTCGGCTGCCTTTGTATTGCATTTATAGGTCGCAGATATTCCTGCCTTATCCCTAGCCTCCACAATCGTAGTGCCTCTGTAAGTTCGCAAGGATTTGTAGGCCGCAATCTCAGCAGTAGTAAGAGGTGTTTCGATTGGAGCAGCGAGGACGTAGTAGATAACGGATTTCACATCCGTCAGTAACTGCTTAAAAACTTCAAGCGATGAATACTCAGAGCTTGGTGGAAAACTGGCAGTAATTTCCTTTTCATATACGTATATTTTCGGCAGATTCTGAATATTGTCATTCCAGATAACGTTCTTAAAAGGTAGAATGCTGCAAATAGACGGAAGCGCTTTTCCAGCAATCTCTTCATTATTAATTATATGCGTTTGAAAATTATTATTTCCATTGGCTAACTTTTGATACGTCCACTGATCATCAGGGCTTAACTCTTTCACTTTTACCCTCTGCACCTTCACTCCTCTTGCCAAATCCACCTCATCGCAAACCCACCGCTGGCCGCTCTGGTCGGTGTAGTTACCACCAGAAGCGACCGGGATGCCAGATAAGCCATTTGGTGTTGGCATGGTGAGGAGCTGTTCACGGTAGGGCTCATACGGCAATGCCTTTGCCTCAACATAAACAGCCGGGTAAACGATGTCATTGTAGGTTTTGTCTAATATGAATTTTTCGTTCCTTACGCCTGTTATATACATATCGACAGGTGGGACAAAATTGTCGCCTTGTGCTGTTAAATGTTTACTAATAGGCGTTACAGCGAATAATAAACAATCCTTAATGCTATATTGTACACCCTTTAATAGAATACAAAATACGTTAGACAAGTCAGGCGCTGGACGCTGTTCATAACCGCCAGCTATCCACACATTGCCAGTAGTTCCTGTCGCAGTTCCGGTTCTAGTAAAAGAGTAGTCGGCGCTACGAGTGTATGTTATGCCTTCACCATTAACTGATTCTCTACTATTCCTCATATCAAGGATATTTCGACCCGTCACCTTCACCGCCACGCTCCCACCGTCACCAGCGTTCACAATCGGAACAGGTGCATCCGGAGTTGGTGTGCCATCCTGCGTACTCCTGCCGTAGATATGCAAATCCCGGAACGGTTTTCCCGTGGCATTATCCAGCACGGCAGGGTTTCCCGTGACGGTGACATCTTCCGTTTTCTCTGCTGCCCCCATGCGATACAGCCTGTCTGAATCTGTGCCGATAAACCCCATGGCGCCGGATATAATGTCCTGCCCTACCACTTTAAGCATTGTACTTCCACTCCTTTATCGGATGCTGCTGTTGGGATAACATACAGCGTATCACACCCCTGTGTGGTCATGCAGGCTACAACCTGTGCGGTTTCTGCTGGGATCAGGATCATCTTTTCTTTTGTCGTTTCAACTCCAACATAAATATCACCGTCAGTGAAGTTTTTCACAAGAAATTCAAGCCCTGGGTTATCAAACTGAAAATCTAACTCTGTGTTGGCTTCTGTCGGTTTTCTTTGTACTTTTAATACTGACATATCTGTCTCCTTTCCTACTCAGTCGCTATGTGTTACCTTAAAGCCCCACTCCGGTAAGAAATTAATCTCATAATGGTACTTGTCCACAGCAGATCCGGAAATATCCTCCACCACATACATGGTATAATCATTCAAATACACATAATCTTTCTGGTACTTTCCTTCTGCCGTCTCAATAATGACTTCCAGTTCGTTAGAAGAGTTATTCTTCAGTGCAAAAGTGCCGGTCAACTCCAACAGGATCGTCTCTGTCCTGGCATTCAGGACTGTAAGCTTCCTGGTAACATTAAAGTTATCTGCCTCTTTGGAAATGTTACTGCTCACCTGATCTGCTTCTGTACATCCAGTAGCTGCAAAGCATACCAGGACTACCAGTGCCATTAATACCGCAATTTTCTTTTTCATGTTCTCACTCCTCCGTATAACAGGTATTTGTCAGTTTCTTATACACATCTTCGTACAGTTCCTGCTTATCGCCGTTGTACGTATATTCTGCATAGATACCATCACCACTAACTGTAGTAGATACCAGGCATTTATAGTTCTGCAAGGTCTTACAAGACCACACTACAAACACATTGGATAAATCAATTGGCGGTGTCACTGGTGTATCTGCAAGACCGTTCTTGTTGTGCCATTCCACCAGTTTCTTTTTGCATACACTCTGAAAGTGTGCCATTCCTGTAATAATCATGTTCTTAATCCTCCGCAAATATCCAATCTTCTGCAAGCATATCAGCCTGTGAAGCAAGCCATCCCATCTGTACACCTGATGTTCCGACAAAAGCCACTGCCATGTTTCCAATCGCATCATGCTCACAATTTACAATTTCTTCATCAGTAGTCTTATACGAAATCCCAGTAGCAAGCTGAATGTACTGTTTCTTTCCATTCCACCCTTTTCTTGCTACTTTCACACCTCTTTTCAGATACTTGATTGCTTCTCCAAATGAAAATGTTGCTTCTCCACCAAGAATCGGGCAGTTCTGTCCATTCGCAACAATCCATTCATCAGAAAGAATATTCTGAAGTGTGTATACAACGCTCTGTGTTTCTCGAATATCCATTTCCTGTCCGTCTTTTGTGTGTATGATGATTGTTTCTTTCTCTGGATCCCAGTACCAATATCCTCCCCAGGATGGTAATTTTACTTTACCGCCCTGCTTCATTATTTTGAATGCTTCTGAAAATTTCATGTTTCGTATCCTCTCTTTCTTAAAAATGGGTATAAAAATACCACCGGCCTTTTCTGACTGGTGGTATTAAATACGTCCTTCCTTTTTCAGTTTTTTAACTTCCTCTTCTGTCAGCTTTCTCGGTTTACCTGGCATTGCTACCCTATCCTGAAAGTCTTTATAGGCTTTCCTTTCTTTTGCTTTCATCTTCATACAATCACCTGCAATTCAACATCTTCTTTTTACTGTACAAACTCAACCGTTTTCCCAAGGAAAGTCCCCTTTGCCTTAATCGCTATGCAGTTCGGTAAATCATACATTGGTATTATATCGTATTCCTTTCCTGCAATCCTATATTTCCTATAGGGGGCTTGAGATAAAGAATCCAATTTCAATACAGAATATTCTTTTACGTGAAATTCATCAATAACTGTACTCATATTCTTATTCCTCCATTATCTCTTTTAACTGTTTCTGATATGACATAAGTTGCTTTTTTGTCAATTCAATTTCATTCCTTGGAATCTTATATTTTTCGGCATTGTCCAGCAGGTACTGCTTAGCATCTATTTCATTTAATACACTACGAAGAGGCTCTGGTTTATCATTATTCATTTTGTTTAGATTCTGTTCAAAATGATGTGTTTCCTCTAACACCTCACTGATACATACATCTTTACGAAAAACAAGTACATCACCTATATTAGATGCCGCTGCACCCACTTTAGCAAGATGTTCTTCGGCTTCCTCTGTTCCTCTGATGATGACTGCACCTTTCTTTCTTGCCGGTATCGTCAAATCATCAAATGTTTTATCATTGATGAACTTAAAACCTTCCCTTGTATCAGAAAGTTTTCTTTCCATTTCAATTATATCATCACTCACAGTATTTGCAACACTTTTCACACCTGCCTTTCTTTCTGCTTCGTCAATAATTTTCGCTATACGGTCTGGTATTTTTTCTCCTTTTTCCTTAGCAAGAAAACCTTCTGCAAATGTTTCATACGGACTCTCTGTAGCATATTTGCTTATCTTTGCTGCTTCTATCTTTGCATTTGCAGAATACCGTGAATTGATATCATATTTCCAATCACCATTAATAAGTTTGCCCCCTAAATCCTTTGCACCAAATACACCTGATTTCTGGACATAGTCCATATTAGCATGTCTGTGTATGAAATGACCATATTCATGTGTCAATGTATCCATGAGGTTCTCTCTGACTGCCATACGCTGTGTATTCAACTCGATTTCTGCCGTAACCTTATTAAGAATGGCCTTTTCTCTTTCATATCCCTTTATGTTTTTATCTGATAATATCTTTTCTGCATTCTTTAGTCTCTCCTTCTGGATCTTAACAATTCCGCTCTTCTCTCTGTACTCTATAAGAGAATCTTCGGATTTCTTAACCACATCAGCATATTTATTAATATCATTGAATCTATTAGATATATATATCTTATCGTCCAGCCAATTATATGCAACTGTGGCATCAGGCACTTTTGACGGATTATATACAACGCCTTTTGGCATAATGCCATATTTGTCCTTAAGCTTAGTTAATGCATCTTCCAATGCATCAACTGTATCAGGTGTCATTTTCTTGGATAACTTTATTTCCTCAACTATGCCAGCTTTAAGTATTCTCTTTTCAGCTTCATTCTTATAAGCCTCCTGCTTATCAAGCATATTGTTATTAAGAACTTCTACCTGCTCCTGCAGCTTCTTTCTTTCAGTAGCAGATTGCCTTAATATTCTCATATCTTCATTAGTGCCAGTTCCGTCAATATACACTTTCTTTTCAAGAATCTTTTCTTTCTCAAGGCTATCTCTGATCTGTGCACTAATATCTTGGATCTGGGAATTAAGACCGTTGATTTCTGACTTTGTACCTTCTTTATCAAACACAGAATGCTGTTTTTTCCACTCTGCCCTTCTCTGGCTAATTTTATCCTGGTACTCTAAATCATTTCTAAGGCTTTGAGCTGAATTTTTCCAAAGCTCCCTCCTGGCAGCGTATGTTTTTTTATTCTCCGGATCCAATGAATACTCTGCCAGTCTCCCGAACCGCTTTTCCTGTCGGGCTGCATACTGCTGCTTTGCTTCCTGCCGTGCCTGATCAGCCAGATCATTCAGTTCATCCCTGGTGTACTTATTGTCCGGCGGTTCACTGATACCTTCAAAGTAGGTGCTGTGATGATCCTGGCATCTTGGATGGTACAGCCCGGCAGCTATGGCACTGGACATCAGAGGATACCGGATCCCCGTTACAGGAGATTTTCCAGATTTGGGACCTCCGCTCCACACATCATCAATCAGGACTTTCCCAACAAAGGGCAGGCACTTGGGACAGGGACTTCCCCTTTTGTTCATAATCACTGTACAGATTCCCCATTCCTGGCGTTTCTGTCCTTCTCCTTGTAGGTAGGCCCTTTTACTGGCTGTACGGATTGCCATATCTGCATAATCAGCAATCGTATGGCGGGCACCATTGGCATACTGGATGCAGTTAAGGCCTGCGGAAAGAAAGTCTTTCGTAGCCATATCTACGGCTTTCTCGTAAGTACCAGCACCACTATTTGCATACATCTGAGCGTTGAAGATGATCTTCCGGTACTGGTCATTTGCCATACGGAGAACCGCAGCTTCTGCAGACTGCATATCGTTCTGGGTTGCGTCGATCAGCGCATTCAGCTTGCGGTCATTGACTTTAAAGAACTCTGCCGTACCACCCCTGACTGCCTGTTTTGCAGGGAAGCCTTTCCGGATCGCATCCAGGATCTTTGTTTCCTGTGCCATGCCGCCTTCTGTTTTAGCAGCCTGGATCAGTCCAGCGATCTTTGAATTGATCGCCTGAAACTGTTTTCCAAACTTTTGGTTGTCATGCCGGTACTTTTCCAGTGAATGGATCATCTCTGCCTGCCACATTGACCACTGCTGAGCTTCTCCCATTTCCTCCACTTTGTGCCGCTGCATGTTCCGGATCATGGAAGATATAAGCTCATTTTCTATAGCTTCAAAAGCAGCTCCAATGTCGTAGACGGTGTTAAGCTTAGGCATCTGTGATTACCTGCTTTCGAATGTTTGTAGCAATTCTTGCACATCTCGCCCTTTGCGTACAACGAATATTTGTACAATATTTGACCTGTTCTGTAAGGCTTGAGCAATCTATCTTCTCCACTTCTGGTTCGAAGTCTGGACAATAACTACAGAATTCCTGGAGCAACAGTGTAAATCCTGGAACATTCATCTGGATCACCTCCCATTTGACCACACCTTAAAGCCCTGTAACTTAAACTGCCGTGTCAGTTCCTTGAGTTTTGTTTTGCTTTCACAGACGTCCCTTCGGAGTTCTGCATAATCAGATTTCTCTACTGCGTAAACTCCAAACGGTACCTGCTCTTTTGCTACCTCAAGAAGCCCCTGGTATTCCTTCCGGCTCATCTGGTACATTCTTGATCCCACTTTTACTTTCATCACCATCTCCACCTCCCAGATCTGTCTGGAAATCACCAGCTGTTAGGTTCACCCCTGGCTCAGCCATATCCTGTATGCCCTGCTCTGCTTTCAGTCTGGCGATTTCTTCATTCTTGCAGTGCTCATCCAGGGTATCCCCATACAGTTCTTCCACACACCGCTCAATGCTCATGATTCCGCCCTGCTTTGCCTTGGCCACTGTTTCAACCTGGCTTTCAAATGATGGGTTTGCATACTCTCCAAATGGAACATTGACCTTTACTTCTTCAATGCCCTTATTGTGTAAAATGTTGTCAGCGTTGATACACATTGAGACAACTCCCGGAAGGGTTTCCTGAAGTGCCTTTACGATTGCACTTCTGGTGTACAATGTTGTTTTTTCCTTTTCACGCTGTGCCTCAGCATTGTCCAGTTTCTTTACGTCAATCCCTAATGTGGAAGGACTAATCACCCCCTGCAGGCACAGATCCAGAGCTGTTATATACGATGCCATATAGCTGTCATGCGGAATTGCTGGCTGATCAGTAATGACCTGATTCTTCTGGCCTTCTCGCATATCCCCGTCTGCTGCAAAGTAACGATTGTCAAACGGGTTTGGTTTTATTAGCATACCTGTTTCTGGATCATGTGGTACCAGGCATTCCGGGATATAAGTCTTTGCTCTGCCAGCTCTCAACGCATCCATCCACTGTGACCATGTTTCGTCCAGTGAATCATAGCTGTCGAGCTTGCCATCAAAGATGCTTCCGCCTCTACCCTCATAACGGGATGATTCGTAGATCATGAACGGTTCAGCCAGCATAATCGAATTATCAAACGAGATATCTATCAGATTCTCAGTTACTTTGATAGACTTAATGTCAACCAGCTTATTATCCAGATACAGTTCGTTAATGATGTATCCATAGCCATAACGCTCATTCAGGACGTACACTTTTCCCTTTTCCTTATATGGTGTTTTAAACACAATCTCCCGGATCCGGTCTCTCTGGTAAACGAATTCAACTCTTTCGCCCGGATACCATTCAAGAATCGGATAATCACTGATCGTAGTATCTATAGCAACTTTAAAAGCGCCATCTCCGATAAACAGTGTTTCTTTGAGGGCGCTTTCAATCTTTTTGTAAAACTTATTGTCTTTCTCAATCTCTTTCCATAGCTGCTCCTGTGCCGGCTGTTCGAATTCAAATTCGTTCATGGCCGGGAGGACTACAAAAGAGAGCACCTTAACTGTCAGTCCCGGAAGACCGGTATGGATCTTTCTCATGTCCATTCCAGCTGTTGATTTGCTTGCCCAGAATTTATTCCTGTCTGCAAATTCCGCATTCTGCTGATAGATCTGTTCGAGCTCATTGCCATCTCCCCTGTACCAGATACGATTTAGAATCGCATGTCCTTCAAAATCCATCATTTCATTGATCTGAAAGTTAAAAGGATTTGCCGGAAGAACGTTCAGCCAGCTCCTAACAGTCTTTTTTATGTTTTCATTTAATTTATCCATCCATTTCACCTTTTCGCTCCTCCGCCTCAAATCCAATCATGTTGCGGTACGGAATCCATCCGTACTGCTGAGAGTTGATTGTATGATCGTTCTTGTCTTCCGGTTCATCTTTATCCTCAGCCCAGGAGTACTTCTCCATTTCCGCTATGTGATTGGTGCATGTGTCTAATACCAGATAGCAGCCCTGTTGAATCCATCCAAGCTGCAGCTTGATTCTATCTAGTATTGTTACTTTCTTATATGATTCTACAAAATTATAAATACAGCCGTGAAGTCTCTTATACTTTCGCAGTTCTGTGATTGTCGCCGCATCTGCACAATCAATAAATGTTTCTTTGGCAAAGCCCCAGTCATTACGGCACCTTTCCAAAAATTCTATAAACTTTACAGCTGTATCTGATGGTGCAAGTGGCTGATCCAGGTCTTTGTTGCTGTATACTTTTTCAGCAAGTGTGATCAGTTTCCTATCTTCCGTGATTCCCTGAAACATCATTGCAATTGTGTCCGGGGATTTCGAAGAATACGATGTATCAAGCCCGCAGGTAAACTTTTTGAACTTTAGCTTTCCTGCTGCCATCTGGGTCCTCACCCACTTCTCTGATACAACGTGCTTCTTTCTGCTGAAATTTGGGAACACCAGTCCAGTTGCTTTTCCTCTCAGACCCTCAATCTTGTTCTTATAGATCTTGGTGCCTTTTGGGGTGTTCTGGATGATCTGCCGTTTCTTCGCTTCCGGAAGTCCGGCATTATCGTCAAAAGAAAAGAACCAGTGGACCCAACCGGGCTTTGGTTCTTCTTTCAATTCGTCTTTAATTTCCTGTGGAGTGCTGTCTGCCCATTCTGGGAGTGGTCTGCTGCAGTTGATGTATTCTTTGTATACATCCAGGCTTGGATCATCTGGATTGAGCGTAGCCATCAGATAATCACAGCGCATGGATGCCTCACGGACAAAATCAATATCCGCTGTATTGATCTCATCAATGTACAGACAACCGTACTGGCCACCAAGAGCATCCTTCCACTTGCGCTTGTTGCCATAGCCAACCACAAAGATGATCTTATCACCGCCAGACGTATGGAACAGGATGTGCGGCATCTTGTACTCACCGGATCCGTTGCCCTTGTACTCCACCAATACGCCAAAATCATCCAGGATACCAAGGTCCTTCTGGATGATGTTCTTCTCAGCTGCTCCTGTGTCATCAGCTGCCAGAATATGCAGCTTCTTAGGTGATTCCGCTACTTTCAACATAAACTTAAACAGGCCGACAGTTGTTTTTCCGGCCGCTGTAGTCCCTTCAAGAAATTCAACCGGGGCATTGCATCTAAGGAATGCTTTATATTTCTCTGAAAGTACCAGACGTTCTGTGCTCACTACCCACCACCACGCAGCTGTTCCAGGATATCTCCCAGTTTCTTTTTCTCATCTTCCAGACCAGAGACTTCAACCTTATCCTTAAACATTCCAAGGTGCCGTCCAAGTAACTCAAGCGCCTTTTCCTTGTCATTTAACTTTAATTCAATGCCAAACTTACCTTCTTTGATTCCGGCAATAGCCCTGATCTGCTGTTCATCGAGTGTGTCTGTATCTTTGATTCTGACGCATTCTCCTTTTATTTCTGCATAGTCTGTAGCTTTTGCAAAAGCAATAGCAGCTAATTCTTCCAGTACTCTGTCCTGAGTGATCTCAGTTCGTTTCTGGCGCTCTTCCATCCGCTCCTGGATATATGCCGCAACCTTGACATTTCTCAACATCCTGCTGCCAGCCTGGGCTGCTGTTTCATCCTTTTTCACAGACGGATACGCCACCTTGTAAGCCCTTGTGGCATTTAGGTCAATCAGGTACTCATCCGCAAAAATTTTCTGTTTTTCTGTCACTTAGGCTCACCTTCTTTCAAAAAATGTATATAAAAAGACACCCAGTGGGCAACTGGATGTCATCAAAAAGAGCGCTGTTACGGCTTTATATCGGCGCCGCCACCGAATCGGAACAGATAGAATCGAACTACCGCCACACTGGATATAAGCCAGTTGCTCTACCACTACGCTATGTTCCGGCAAATCAACCGCCAGGCTGTAGCACCCGGCGGCCGTCTTTACGTGAGGGGTGTGCTTCCGGCCTTATGAGCCTTCGGCTTCATTGTTATTATAAAACGAATAATCCGAATAAAACGAACTTTTTTTATTTTATGCCTTGATCTTTTAAAAATTTATCCCTGATCATAAGCCTTGGATAGTCCGGGCTCTGTGAAAACCCAGTCTTGGTAGCAATCTTATCCCATGACATCCCATCCCGGTAAAACATCTTGAACACACATCTGGTCTGACCATCTGGGATATCGTCAATCCATTTCTCCACAGCTTCGGCCTGTACCTTTTTCTGGTTCAGCGTCCTCTTCCGGCGGTTATATTTCTCACAGTCAAAGCCCACTACCGTCTCCGGCTTCTTGGATCCGTTCTTTCCATTCAGGATCACGCTGTTCCCCATGCCTTTGTCTGTCAGCCATAGTTCCCGAAGCTCATACTCAAGAATTGGGATCTCCCTTTTTATTTTTCGGTAGTTGTCCAGGAGTTCCCTGGTTATCCTGACTTCCACTGCTGCCACCTCCTACACGCTGCTCATACTTATGTATCCGCTTCATGATTGCCGGTTCTGATCTGGCATCCTCCAGGAGCTTCCTTGCCTTGTCCGGGTTCATGCTAAATTCTTTGGCAACCTGCAGCACTCTCTTTTCATCAAGCATCCGGCACCTCCACTTCTGGCCATTCAGCCGGATCGTAATCACTCCGATCAAAATATTCTTCGCATACTTCCTGAATAGCACAATCAAGGCAATGTCTAGTGCCACAGTACCGTTTAATTGTATTTATTGCCTCAGCAGCTTCCTGGTCTGTTACTTCTTTCTGCTCCACACTAACAATCTCAATCATCATGCTCACCTCTGTTTCTAATCATGCAGGAGCCAGGCAATCACGCCAAAAGCTCCGATCAGCACGCCAACACCCATTGCAACGATTACGTCTATCATTGTCTCACCTCTTTCAGATGCTCAATAATCTGTGTCATACTCTTTTTGCAGTCTGCGAATCTCTTCCAATCACCTTCCAGAAGATAGTATTCTGTGGTAACGTAATAGCCGCCGCGCTCGTCTTTCTCCCACCAGTCATCACCTTTTGTATGTTCGGTTTCTTTGACGATGATCATTGTATTGTCCGGAAGCGGACAAGAATAATACTTTTCGCTTATTTCTGGCACAGCAAGCCACAAGTTCCATCCTGTATATTTGCCCAGAAACTCTTTGCGTTTCTGATTATTTGTTAATTCGTTCAGCGTCATTTCCTCGCCTCCCAGCTCCTGCACTCCATGCAGCGGATCTTACTGCTACATAAGGTGCTTTTTATCATTGACAGCCTCGGACAGGTCGGGTGAACGTATACGATCAGCTCACCTACTCTGCTGGTACTGTGTTTACAGGTTTTGTATTTTTCCTCCATAGCCTCAGCTCCTTATCGTTTCATACAGTTTCTTCTTTGCGTTGTATTTCAGTGCAACAGGCATACCACAGTTTATACAGTTCAGTTCGATCAGATCTGCGGTCTCATTCGTAAAATATCTTAGCCAGCTGCCGCATTCACAGTTGATAAATGCCAGTTTTAAATCCTTTAACTCCGTCTTCTCGCCGCATTCTTTACAGCTGTAATAACTAAGCTGATGTTTGGTGCAGAAGGTCTTTGTCTTTCCGCAGTGTTCACAGTGGATATGCAAGAATCCGGAATACCCTCTTGGCTCCCGTGCCAAGCTTCTTTCGGTTTCCATAAGTACTACCTCTGTTTCTTCCTGGGTAGGCTCTTGGGGGGGGGATCATTTTTTCCGGAATTTCCATCTGCCCCATAGTCTCCTTAAAGTCCGGATTTTCAACAGCCGGTACGTCTACTAAATACCGCATACGTGCAAGCACATCTTCTAATGGCTCTAACACATACTCCTGGTGGCCCTTATCAATTGACAAGTCTGTTAATGCCAGTACTTTTCTGCCTTTTAAATAATTTTTTATTGCATCCTCAAACTTCATTTCCTGTAGCATAGCCTGTCCCTCCTTCAACAAATTCCATGTTTCCACACATTGTCCATACAGCCCGTATGGAAAAACAGTTCCGAACCTCTTTTTGTCTTCACATACTGCACATCCGTCAGGTCTTCATCCGAACAGATCTCTTCACCACAGCCCTGGCATTTTACCTTTCTTACGGCCAGTCTGCCGTCCATCCTGCCGCCAGATTCATCATTGCTTGCCCTCCTTTATCGCCCGTATCCTTGCTTTCAGGCTTTCCATTACCCAGTTCTGTACATCGTCTTTTTTCTCCAGTGCCTGCATCACATCCTCATCACGGGTGCCGCTGCACACCAGGTGGTGGATGATCACTTTTTCCGTCTGTCCCTGCCGGTGAAGCCTTTTATTCGCCTGTGTGTATAACTCATAGTTCCAGGTAAGCCCGAACCAGACCACATGGTTTCCTCCTTGCTGCAGGTTCAATCCGTATGCGGCGCTTGCAGGATGCGCCAGCAGCACATCTACCTTTCCGGCATTCCAGTCGTCCTCATCCTGGGGCTTTTTCAGTTCCCGGATCCGCAGCTTTGTTTTCCCAAGTGCTTCCAGGATCCGTGCCCGGTCATGCTGGAAATTATAAAATACCAGTGCCGGCTTCCCCTGCAGGCTTTCGATCAGCTCCATAAAGGCTTCCAGCTTACAGCCGTGTATCTCATGCACCTGGTGGCTGTCATCATACAGTGCCCCGTTTGCCAGCTGCAGGAGTTTGTTGCTGAGTGCCGCAGCACTGGTAACACTGATCTCCTCGTCTTCCGGAAGCTCCAGAACCATCTTACGCTCCATCTCCTGGTAGGCCTTCATGGCTTTGGTATCCAGGACAACCGGGACTGTGTGGTAGATCAGATCCGGCAGCTGCAGGTAGTCCTCTGCTTTCATGCTGATGCAGATATCAGAGATCCGCTCCAGGATGCTCTGCTCACTCCCCTGTTTGGCTTTGTAGTCGTAGACCATCCCGTCTGCACCTCTGCGCCCCGGGTCAAAATACCGTTCCCGGAACTGTGTGTATCTTTTTCCCAGGCGTTCCCCTCCGTCCAGGAGGAATACCTGTGCCCACAGGTCATCAAGCCCGTTTGGGGATGGGGTTCCGGTCAGCTCCACCAGCCTTGTGATCCGGCTGCTGATGCTGGCCAGCGCCTTGAATCGCTTTGCTGTGTGGCTTTTGAAGCTGCTGGATTCATCAATGACCACCATATCAAACGGCCAGTCGTTCCGGTAGTAATCCACCAGCCAGCACACGTTTTCCCGGTTGGTGATGTATATGTCAGCTGGTGTGTTTAATGCCCGGATCCTTTTTGCCTGGCTCCCCAGCACGGGGGACACCCTTAGGATCTTCGTGTGCTCCCACTTGTCCTTTTCCCTTGTCCAGGTCCCCTCTGCCACCTTCTTTGGTGCGATCACCAGCACCTTCCTCACCTGGAACCGGTCGTACATCAGCTGCCGGACGGCGGTCAGGGTGGTGACGGTCTTTCCAAGTCCCATGTCCAGGAAAAGCCCCAGCTTGGGGATCTCCACGACTTTTTCTATGCAGTGCTGCTGATATGCATGTGGTTTAAAAATCATCTTCCTGCTCCTTACTCCAGATTGTATCTTGTCGCGATCCTGGAAGCCGTGTCCATATAGCCCAGGTCCTGGAAAAACATTTTTACTCCCTGGATGCCTTTCACCACTTCCACCCACTGCCCAAACTTTTTCAGACGGTCGATCTGGATCTTCTGCAGGGGGCTCAGCACCCCGGTATCCGTTTTCAGTTCCACAAAGATCACCCTGGTGTCCGGCAGGATCACGATCCTGTCCGGCACCCCGTCATTGCCCGGGCTTGTCCATTTGTACGCCCTGCCTCCCAGACATTTGACCTCGTCCACCAGGATTTTCTCAATCTCTTTTTCTTTCATTTTCGGTCCGACCTCCTTTTACGACATTCCTACGCGCGCGCATACGCGTATATATATATTCTATTTTTAGGCGCGTTAGGCGCTATTAGGTATCCTATACTTATCTAATTTTATATTTATATAGAGAGTTTGTAGTTAATGTAGTTATATATCTGTTTTTATTGTGTTTCCGGGCTTTTTGCCGTCTACAAAGTGTTACTACATTATGTAGTCAATGTAATTTCCAAAAACTACAAACTACAAACTTTTATTCCGATTTCAGGTGATTGTAGTCTGTCTGTGGAACCCTCTCTGCGATCCGTAATCCCCATATTTCCGTGGTGTCCTTTCTTTCTCCCAGCCGGGGATCCCCATCAGGATGTTGTTGATCTCGGTGCTGTCCCTGCGCTGCATATACCTCGGGTCGCCCCCAAAGCATTCCACCCATATCTCCACCGCACAGACACTCATACGCGGCACCAGGCCGGCTCCTTCCGGCACTTTCATGTTCCCGTTTAGGTATGTCCTGCGGTCCATCAGCTTCATGCTGTTCCAGTTTGCCGGCAGTGGTTTTTCCAGGTATTCCAGGATAAGCCCTTCCTTCCCGGAGGACTCCCTGTGTTCCTTCTGTGCCGCCTCTGCCAGGTGTTCAATCTCCTTTGGCAGGAACAGCTTCTCGCCCATCTGCCAGTACATATAGGCCTCTGCCCATATCTGGTCCACCTCTTTCGGGAGATCCTCCCAGATGGATTTCGTGGCTTTGTGGACACCTACGTCAACTGGCCAGAACCTCCGGTTGCCGGTTGCATCCTTCAGGAACTCCGTGTCATTGGACGTCCCGAAGAACACACAGTGCCGGGGGTATTTCTCTGCCCGTTTTCCGTATGCTGCACGGTATATGTCGTCCGTTTTGCTTAAAAACTGTTTGATCACCTGGGTTTCCTGCTTGGTAAATGCCGTCAGTTCCCCTACCTCGTTGATCCAGGTACCCTGGATTAGTTCTGCTGCTTCCTTGCCTTCAAAGGTTGTCAGGGAATCAGAGAACCATTCCTTCCCCAGGACGCTTAAAAAGGTGCTCTTGCCGATCCCCTGGGGGCCTACAAAGATAGGCATATAGTCAAACTTCACGCCGCCGGCCGCTGCCCGTGCCACCGCTGCACACAGGGATTTCCGCATGACTGCATGGGTGTATTCGTTGTCCTCTGCCCCAAGATAGTCCGCCAGGAGGCCTTCCAGGCGCTTCTGGCCGTCCCATTCCAGCCCCTGCAGGTACCTTTTCACATCATTGATCCGGTTCTTGGAACTGACTAAAAGAAGGGCATTGTCAAGCTTGTCCCTGCCGGTCAGGCCATAAAAGGTTTCCATGTACCGGTAGAAGCCTGCATCGTCCACATCCTTCCATCTGCGCTTTTCGTCCCTCTCATCCCAGGGCACCCGTCCAAGGACCATCCCGCAGCTGGCGAACTCGTCCGTCACGATCCGCCCTTTCAGGAGAGGGTCGTTTTCCAGTATGATGACTGCATTGTTGATGGTCTTTTCAAACCGACCGCTGGCATCCTTGGTAAGACTGTAGACCCAGCTGGTGTCCATATCCCCATCCGTCTCCTGCCCTGTCTGCAGGATATTCCCTGCTGCAAAAGCTTCCTTTGCATTCTCGAAGCGTTCCTTTGACATCCGGTCGGATACCGCTTTATCGTCCAGGGCAAGCCGGCTCATGGACATGAAAGACGGCAGTTTATTGTTCGGAGTCCCCTCTTTTGCATCCACATCCTGGTCCCCGTATTTATGCAGCCTTACCAGGTCAAAGGCATTCACCAGGAGACCGGAACAGGGATCCGTTGCGTGGTGGCTGTACAGGAACAGGTCCCCGTCATATACCACTGCGCCGCCCTGCGTGGATCCCCCTGTGTAGGTATAGCGCCCCGGTACGTCTGTCTCTTCATAGATCCCCGGGATGAATTTGTCCATTGCCTGGGTAACCGTATAAGTACGGCAGAAAGCCCCGATCACACCCCTTTTGGCTGTCGGGTCCTCCTGCTTTGCCAGGCGCCGTTTTTCAATGGCCTCACTGCCCGGGACCTGGGGCCACTGGGAATCATCTGTCCAGTCCCCATACATGGCCAGAAGGCCGTCCGTGCTGCAGAAGGGGCTGTCATACACCTCTGCCACGTATTCCCCGTCAGAACAGCAGCTTCCCCAGTACATCAGCCTTGACGCCTCAAAGGTGGTGGGGTCGCAGTACTGCATCCCGATCAGGGAGGCCAGCTTTCTGGCAGCAGGTTCGTACTCGTCTGCAGTTGCCGCCCGGTCAAGGGGGATGACCACACGGAGCCTTGGCGCATATCCTGTGTGTTTCCTGGTGCTGTACACCATGGCCGCACAGCCAAGCCCGGATACCCGTTTCAGGATGTCCAGGGTCTGCCCTGCAGGGATGCTGTCCAGGTCCAGGGTGATCAGGTCCCTGCCGGACACGCAGGATGCTTTCCTGCGGCCGCCCTCGAGGGTTCCGCCTACATAGCCGCCCACATCCTTAAGCTCTGCCTGCCGGCTCTTCGGCATGGCAAGGTATTCCTCCATGGTTTCCGTGCTGCGTACCGGCATTTTCAGCTTTTCCGTGAACTCGGACCAGAGGATGGCGTTCTCCTGCCAGTGTGTTGCCTTGCGGCTCCCCGCCGTGCTGATCTTCAGCAATCTGTTATTCTGCATGGTGTCCTCCTAGTCCTTTTTATAGTACTGCCCTTCAAAGCCTGCACCTTTGAGGATAAGTCCCGGTGCCCACGGGATCGGCTCTGCCATCAGCCCGCAGACCTCATCCACGGTTGTTTCTTCCGGCGCATCTATGATCACCTCGTCATGCACGTGGAAGACCACATGCAGTCCCCTGTCCTCGATCCGTTTCAGTGTTTCTGCCAGGCAGTCCCTTGCGACCGCCTGGACGATGTTTTCAGTCATTTTCCCTCCGTAAGTGGATTCCATGCCCCACTTCTTGCTGCTCCCGGTGCTGTAGTAATGCAGTGCCAGTTTTCCGAACTGGTTTTCCTGCAGGAATGGCTTCGGGTAGAACAGCTTTCTCCCGGACGGCAGCTGCACGGTCAGGAAGGTCTGCCCATACAGCAGGTCGCCTTCCAGGGAAAACACCAGCCCGTTCACCGCCTGTGGCTGTGCAGTCTGCATTGCCATAAGTGCTGCCTGCTCCACCCTGTACCACAGGTCGCAGATCCTCCGGTTGGCGTTCCTCCACCTGGCCACGATATCAGGAAGTTCTTCTTCCGTCAGCCCCATATCCAGGGCTCCCATGGCAATCAGTGCCGCTGTACCGCCCTGGTAGCCAAGTGCAAGGGTTGCAACCTTGCCCTTCTGCCGCAGGGAGTATTCCGGGTTTCCTTTTTTGATCTTCTCAACCGGGACATGGAACATCTGGGAGGCGGTCGCCTCATAGATCTTCCCGTGGGTGGCAAACACCTCATTCACCCACTGTTCCCCTGCCAGCCAGGCGATCACGCGCGCCTCAATGGCGGAAAAGTCAGCCACGACAAATTTGTTCCCTTCAGACGGGATAAAGGCTGTCCGGATCAGCTGGGAAAGTGTGTCCGGCACGTTCCCGTAGATCATCCGCAGCCCTTCATAATTCTTCTGTTCCACAAGCTTCCTGGCCTCATCCAGCGTCCCGATATAGTTTCTGGGGAGATTCTGCATCTGCACAAGCCTTCCGGCCCAGCGCCCTGTCCGGTTTGCCCCGTAATACTGGGTAAGCCCCCGGACACGTCCGTCCTCCCCTTTTGCTTTCCGGATCGCCTCATACTTCTTCACGGAAGTCTTCCCAAGCTGCTGGCGGATCTCAAGCATGCGCTTCACGTTATCCGCGGGCTGTCCTGCCAGCAGATCTGTTACAGTTGCCTTACGCAGGTTGTCTGTCTCCGTGCCGTTCTTTTCCAGCCATTCCATCAGCTGTACGGTGCTGTTCGGGTTATCAATGCCTGTGATCCCCATGGCCTCCCCCATCAGGTCCTGCCGGCTGCGTTCATCTATATATAAGGCACCGTCTGTCAGTTCCTCATCCACACGGACACCAAATGCATTCATCCTCACATCCATCTGCCAGAGCCGTTCCTCTTCTTCCGGCATAGGGAACTGCTCCAGGCGCCGCAGGATGTTATGTTCCGCAACCACGTCCTGCCTGCAGTATCCCTTAAACAGCTCCCATTTTTCGGGGGCATGCTTCGGCAGGTTCCACGTCCGGTTCCCGTTGTTCTTTGTAGGTTTACACGGGACACAGAAATACCGGATCAGCGCCTTGCCGGCTGCCAGCTTCTGCTTGTCCTGTGGGAGCTCCACCGCTTTTCCAGTGGCATCCAGCCCTGCCGGATACCCGCAGTACAGGCTGTGTGCCATGGTGCACCTCCACTGCTCCAGCGGTGTCCTGTAGCCTGCCGTATTCAGGCAGTACCACTCAAAGGCCGCATTATATGCGTGCTTGGTAATGCCAGGATCCTGAAGGGCTTCCACAACCTGCCGGGGGATCTCCTCCCCCTGTGCCAGGTCGATGATCTCCACCGGCCCCTCATCCATCTGGTAGGCAAACAGCAGGATCCCGAAATCCGGGGACTGTGCATACCTGTACAGCCCCGCCTTCCCTATCTCTATGCTTGACTTTGTTTCAATATCGATACTCAAATGTGCCATTTTTCTGCCCCTCCGTTTTCAACAGGGGGCCTGTGCCCCCTCTGTCAGTATGGTAAACCGGTGATCGGGTTGACCCCTGCTGCCTGTGGCTGTGCATAAACCTGTGGCTGGGGATACCCCTGCTGTACGGTCTGCGGCTGTGCATAAGCCTGTGGCTGGGGGTACCCCTGCTGTACGGTCTGCGGCTGTGCATAAGCCTGTGGCTGGGGGTACCCCTGCTGTACGGTCTGCGGCTGTGCATAAGCCTGTGGCTGGGGGTACCCCTGCTGTACGGTCTGCGGCTGTGCATAAGCCTGTGGCTGGGGGTACCCCTGCTGTACGGTCTGCGGCTGTGGTGCCCCAAACGCCTGTGCTGCAGATACATGGCCGCCGCTTAAGGCTTCCCCGTCCCTTAATTTCTGGACAGGGCCAAGGCCGCATCCGATCCCTTTCTTCCCACCGAACACATAAGGATAGAAGGTTACATTCACCCTGCCGTACATGCCGCTGTAGACCTCTGACTGGTTGATGACCGGGTTTCCGGTACGGTCTACGATCTCCGGCGGGTAATCAGCCTTTGCGCTGGCGGTAAACACCCAGTGCCCTTTGCATTCCGGGCCGAATGCCATGCCGTCAGACGGCCGTACCCCGTCACCGTCATACACCGGCGTGGCGAGGATTGGTGGGCACTGCCCACTCCATTTCTCAGATATGCCCCTCTGCTTTGCCGCTTCAATGGCTGCGTTGATCCGCCCCATGGTATCCGTGTCCGTCTTCGGCACCAGCACAGTCACGCTGTATTTTTCCTCCTGCCCCGGCATTGCCGCATATGGTTTAAACAGGTGTGCATAGCTCATCCTTACTTCCCCGGTTGTTACATTGCATACGTTATCCATTTATATTTCCTCCTTAAAAGCCTCTCCGGCTGTGATCTTGTTTGTAATGGCAGGGCGCTCGTCCTTCTCCTGCACCAGTGCCGGTTTCCCCGGCTTCTTGGTGACGTATTCCCCCACCGTTTCCTGAAATTCCTTTTTCCCTACTACCTTTTCCACCTGGGCAAGGGTAAGCGGCCGGCGCTCATACAGCAGTGCCCCGTCAATACCGCTCCCCTGCAGGGTCTCAAATGCTGCATCCATGTCCGTCCAGTCCCTGGAGCCGCGGCCCTCCACGGCTTTCCAGCCGGGCACCTCCTTACCGGCCAGGCACTGCCCCAGTGCCCACTCCTGCAGGTCTTTCTGGTATTTTGCGATATCCTCAAGTGCCAGCAGCCTTTCCCCGACTTCCTCTGCAGTGATCGTGGGCGGCATTTCCCCGATCCCAAAGGCAAGCTTCGTGTTATGGTCTGCCCTTGCACGGCAGACGGCCTTTGCCCGGCAGAACCTGCAGGTGTCTGTCCCGGGGTTGTACGGCCCTTTCCCCTCCCAGGCGAGCGCCGCCCTCTGCTTTACATACTCCCCGAACTTTAAGAGGTCTTCCAGGGAGCACTCCCATTCGGAGATACTGTCCAGTCTTGGCTGTACGATGGTGACCTTTACTTTTGTCACAGGGTACAGGATCCGGCAGGCATCATAGGCGCCCAGTGCGTACAGCATCAGCTGCGGGTTATGATCTGCATCCACCTGCACGCCCTTTCCATACTTCAGGTCTATGACATGGATGGTGTCCCCTCCAACAAGGATGCAGTCCGCAATGCCGCTCCCTTCCACCTGGTTTCCCGGATCCTCATGGGTGTACCTGGCAAACCTTACCCTTTCCTCCACACGGACGGACGGGGTGCACTTCATGGCAAGGGCAGCTGTCCTGATGTAGTCCAGGTACTCTTCCGTGTAACGGTCCATCTCGTCCTTCCACTGGGGATCCTTTTTCAGCTTGTTCACAGCAGCTGCGTATTTTCTCCTGGTGAAGTTTGTGGTATCTGCATAGTGCCTTAACTTCAGCTCTGCCAGTTCATGGGCCAGTGTCCCCTCGCTGGCAGCCTCGGAAGTAGTATCCGGGAACTGCTCTTCCAGCCTTGCGGATGGAGTACACCGCAGCCACCGCCCGGATCCGGAAGCACTTAAAAGTGCGTGCTTCCGTTCCTGATGGGCCGTCATATCTGCGCCCCCATTCCCCGAAGTGCTGTGGCAAACGCGCCATACTGCTCTTTCGGGAGCTGCGGCAGGGCATCCACGCCAAAGCCCTCCTTGAGGAGTTTCTGCAGCTCTGCCTGCTTCCCGCAGTCCATTAAGGTCATGCCTGCCCTTGCAAGATCATCCATGGTATAGGCCACTGTACTTGTCGGAACAGCCGTCTGGACTGGTGTTGTCTGTACAGGGACAGTCTGGACGGGTGCTGTCTGCACTGGGACTGCCTGAGCGGATACGGTCTGTGCAGGTACGGTCTGAACTGGCGCTGCTTGGACTGGGACAGCTGTGTTATGTACCGCCGGAGCCGGCTGCACAGGTGCCTGTGTGTTGGATGGCTGTGCAGTGGCCTGTCCCACCATCACTATCTCTGTAAATTTCCTTACCTCGTCAAGGCTGTCAAACGTGACTTCAATCTTCATCTTTATTTCTCCTTTCTTCATTCACTACATCTTCTACCATTGAGCGCATAAGATCTCGTGGTGTTACGCTTTCTGTCTCTTTAATACTCTCATCGAGCATCCGGTACAGCATACGTAATGCAACCCGAAATTCCGCTAACAGTACATATGTACTTCCCTTTAATTCTGCATTTATTGTGCCTACTTTTTTTTTCAACTTTGATCATTGACTTTTCCTTTCTGCACCTCTACAATGAAAGTGCTAAACTGTTTATGTCCATTTGGACACCGGATCCTGTCGAGCTCCTAACTCTTCAGGATCCTTTTTTAGGCTCTGGCTCCATCGCCACCAGGATGATCCAGGTGACTACACTTAATGCAACTGCTCCCATTACCTGTGCGCCATCCCACTGCCAGAATGGCAGGTAGGTGGCCAGCGTGCCGATCACACTGGCCGTGACCGTATCCTTGGCCATTTGCTTCATGGCTTGTCTCCTTTCCGCTGCCTTATCCGGCAGCTTTTTTCTTTTCATAATTCATCCCTTCCAATGCCTCCTCAATCCGTTGACTCACAATCTCACAGGCACGCTTTCCGGAAATAATCTCTTTCTTTCCATCAACCTGAATCCTGGTGATGTATTCTATTTTGTTCACACCATCACCTCCTGTACTTATGGTATGGATAATGGTTGTACCTAGTTACTTCATTTAAGTATCCTGATCAATAATTATTGACTTTATTGATATGCTCTCCTATTCTGTAAATACAGGCACTGCCATGCCTGAATATTATGAAAGGAGGCGTTCATATGAAATATGATGAATTTATTTCTGTAATTGCATCAGATGTTGGCCGGATTTTAGAGGAAAATACCGCCAATATTGCGAAAGATCTTTTGGCGAATATTCCACAAGATCAGCCCTGTATCTCACCGGAACACCTGCAAATTATCAGAAATGCTGTAAACACATCTATTCAATTTTCCGTTCAAATAATTTTCGACTACTTAGATTCACTTGGAATGTTGGAATATGATCATCTGACTGAGCATCATGAGCCACCTGTTTTAAAAGTGATTCAGGGCGGGCTAGCTGATAAAAATAAGAAGTAATTTGCCTTTGCTGGCTTTGAACTGTCTTTTCAAGGTCAGCAATCCTTTTTTCCAACTCCTGGAATCTCTTTCTGGAAATCCACATTCATCTCACCTCCCTGTCACTTCTCCAGAAAATACTCAATTGGCACGTTGAAATAGTCCGCCAACTTTCTAAGACTTTCTAGCCCTGGTTCAGATCTTTTGGTTTTCCAATTTGAAAAAGCCGTTTGACTAATTCCGGTTTCTTTTGATACTTGATAAGATGTTTTGTTTGTTTTGTCTAATAGGGATTTATATTTTTCGTACAATTTTACACCTCCTATCGAAAGTATATCCCTTGCAAATACTTTCGAGCTATGATATACTTTCAATCATAAAACCACTACATTTTAAGAAAGAAAGCATACCACATCGAAAGTATTTCGTTTCACGCTTACTTTCGTTTGCGTAAGTAGATAATACATCTTTTTTCGTTAGTAGTCAAGTGTTTTTACTAACTTTTACGTAAGTATGCTATCTTTGTGAAAGGAGCACAATTTATGTATGAAGTATTTGAACAGCTTCTACAAAAAAATGGTGTTACCCCTTACAAAGTCGCTAAAGAAGCTGGTGTAACCCAGACTGCCCTAAGCAATTGGAAATCTGGTCGAAGTACACCTACTACAAAAACTTTACAAAAAATAGCTGATTATTTTGGGGTAACAATTGACTATTTAATGACAGGAAAAGATGTAGACTCTCCTAAGCCTCAATTAAATGCAAAAGATGAGCGTGACATTGAGAAAATCATTGAACATACCAGAGAGCAACTTCTCTCACAGGAAGGACTGATGTTTGACGGTGACCCAGCTTCTCCAGAAGCCGTAGATTCTATTCTGGCTGCTATGCAGATCGGTATGGAAATGGCAAAGAAAAAGAATAAGGAAAAATATACGCCTAAGAAATATAAAAAGGACTGATGCCTATGCGTATAAAAAGACGGGTTGAGCAAATTGTCCGAAAGTATCGGACTCGTGACCCATTTGAAATGATTAAAGGAATGAATGTTATCCTTGTATATTATCCTCTTGAAGGTGTACATGGATTTTATCAGTATTTTCAAAGAAATAATATCATTTATTTGGATGAACGTCTTTCCAAAAATGAACAGCGTTTTGTCCTTGCTCACGAATTGGGGCATATGTTCTTACATAAAAAAGCTAATGCCATTTTTATGGACACCCGTACTCAATTCAATACAGACAAATTTGAACTGGAAGCAAATACTTTTGCCATAGACCTATTGCTTCCTGATTCTCTTTTGGAAGAATACAAGGAGTTTACTGTTGAGCAGATATCTAGACTGACTGGATATCACAAAAAATTAATTGAATTACGTGTTTCTGGTTGACTTAATTCGACATTTTGCTAAAAATGAGGTAGGTGAAAACAAAATGGCTAAACCAAACTCTACTGATGGTTGTGGAACACTTTTAATATTGTTTGCCCTTATTTATGCCTTTGTACAATTTCTTGAAAAGAATTACATAATAATATGTATTATAGTAGGGATTTTTGTATTATCAATTTTTGCATATAGGTTTTTAAAACACAAAAAGAAACTTAAAGCCAGTCGGCTTCACCAAGTAAGGAGCCTCCAAATTGACAGTTCAAAAAAGTATCCATCTGCTTCTCAAATTGACTCTGCAAATTCTCTATTGGAAAAAGCTCATCATTTAGCAGATATTTTAAACACAACAACAAATAGAAAAGAGTTTTATGCCTCATTTTATGAGCTTAGTGTAGTTCTAAAATCTTTGTCTGAGTTTGAGGGATTGATTAATTTTGAAAATTCATTGCCCTCTACTGATCTAAATAAACTTAAAGAAAACAGGCAGGCAAGTATTGATTTCTTAGAGAAACGAATAAAGGATGCAGAATCTCAAGCTACAAATGGACAAAATAATGCTTCTGAACTGGTAGAGGAGACTAAATCACCCCAGCCAAATGTAGACGTAGAGAAAAACACTGCACAGCATATATTGACACAGCAAATAGAGGAATTACGGAATCAAATAGAGGGAACCGAATATCAGTCCCCGAGTAGCCAGCATGATATTTCTGAACCAATACGCCCCAATATATTAAAAGTTGATGCTTACTTTGCAGAAGCAGCAAAGCTAATCATTGAAAAAGAAAGAGCATCCATCGGTATGCTTCAGAGGATGTTCAAGATTGGATTCGATCGTGCCGCAAAAATTATGGATCAACTTACTGATGCGGGGATAGTAGGAGCCGAAAAAGGTACTGCGCCACGAAAAGTTCTCATGTCAATGAATCAGTTTGAAGAATTTTTTAAAAATGCGGAATTAGAAACTATTTCTTATACATCACCATCTGCCAATGCTAGCGATATAAGCAAAGTAAAAAACCTTTCATCTATTGGTATAGATTTTGATTACTCCAATAGTGGAAAAAATCTTTCCTTTTTACAAAACATTGTAATTACACATTCCACCCAAGATTACCAAATCGAATTTATAAACTACTTATTACAAACAAATGCCCCAGAAGATTTAAAGCTTATCCTTTGTGACTTAGGTTTATCAGGTTTTGAGATATACAATGGCATTCCAAATTTATTTATTCCTGTCGTAAATTCTGTTGATAAAACCTATAGTGTTTTAGAGTGGCTTTTTGCAGAAATGAAGGGACGAACTACCTTACTTCTTGAACAAAAGGTAAAAAATATAGACGCATTTAACAAATGTACCAATGAAAAAATGCCCAAGATTGTATGTATCATAGATGAAATTTTTTTCCTAAAAAATGTTTTCCACAGTCTTGATCTTTTAATTCCATTGTTACTAAACTGTAATCGCATGGGGCTGTATATAATTTTCTTTTCCAAGTTTGATTTAAAAAACCTTTCTCTTGGAAAAATAAAAGATTTAGTAGCCTTTTATCATGAAGAACTACCTTTGGAATTTAAACTCTTACAGCAGCCAACAATTGAAACTAATATGAATAATTTCGATTCTATGAGCGGAATAGAATTTGAGCTTTTTTGCAAAAACATATTACAAATAAATGGTTTTCAAAATCTAAGAACTACAAAAGGCAGCGGCGACCAGGGTATAGATTTACTAGCAGAGAAAGACGGCATACAATATGGTATACAATGTAAATGCTATAGTTCAGATATCGGAAATAAAGCAGTACAAGAAGCTTTTGCCGGAAAAACCTTTTATAATTGCCATGTGGTCGCCGTACTTACTAACCAATATTTTACAAAAAGTGCTACTGAACTGGCTCAATCGAATAAAGTGCTGTTATGGGATAGAAAAAAATTAATAGCCCTAATCAGCACAGCTCAAAATAAACAGAAAGGAGTTTTATAATGCCACTACCAAAAGAACACATTTATACCGTAGATGATATCTATTCACTCCCGGAAGGCGAACGGGCAGAATTGATTGATGGACAGATCTATATGATGGGTGCTCCTACTTACCTGCATCAGACGCTTTCCATGGAGATCTCCGGAACCATCCGGGAATACATCCGCAGGAAGCATGGTGCGTGCCAGGTTCTGCATGCTCCGCTGGCAGTCACTCTTTTTGCTGATGATAAGACTTATGTGGAGCCTGATGTAGCTGTGATCTGCGATAAAGGCAAAGTTACAGATAAGGGAATTAATGGTGCCCCGGATTTCATTGCTGAGATCGTATCTCCCAGCAGCCGCCGGATGGATTATAATACAAAAAATGCACTGTATGCAGATGCTGGCGTGCGTGAATACTGGATTGTGGATCCCGACAAGAAACGTACTACCGTATACCGTTATGAAGAAGATGCCGCACCTATGATCGTATCCTTTGACCAGCCACTTACTGTTGGAATTTATGGCGATCTTAAAATTAATATTTCACAACTGCTTCAGGATCTTGGAATCAACTAAATAAAAGAAAAACCGCCCCAGTGTTACCAGCACCAGAGCGGCCTATACATCCGAAGATGTAAGCAATTTTTCAGCAAAAATATTGTATCATCTTCGGGGCAGTCGCACAAGACAGAACGTCTGTGTGCCTGTTATTTTTGTACCCATTTTCACATAATTTATAAATTATAAAACCGAGGTGATATCATGAATGACCGTGTAGGGGCTCTCTATATTCGTGTCAGTACAAATGATCAAACAGAGCTGTCACCGGACGCCCAGAAGCGTATCCTGCTGGACTATGCTAAGAAAAACGGTATTGTCATTTCCAAAGAATACATTTTTTCTGAAAGCGTTTCCGGAAGGCATGTACAGAAGCGTCCGGAATTTCAGCGGATGATTGCCATTGCAAAGCAGCCATCACACCCTATTGATGTGATCCTAGTATGGAAATATTCCAGGTTTGCCCGCAATCAGGAGGAATCCATTGTATATAAAAGCATGCTGAAGAAAGATAATGTGGATGTTATCAGCGTTTCAGAGCCTACCATTGACGGGCCTTTCGGCACTCTGATAGAACGAATCATTGAGTGGATGGACGAATATTATTCTATCCGTCTGTCAGGCGAAGTTCTCAGGGGAATGAAAGAAAAAGCCCTGCAGCATGGCTACCAGACTTCCCCCTGTCTTGGATATGATGCTGTTGGCCACGGAAAGCCTTATGTGATCAATGAAGGGGAATATGCCATTGTGTCTTATATCATGGATCTGTATGACCTTCAGAACATGGACGAAACGGCAATTGCCCGACGGTGTAATGATCTGGGCTATCGCACAAAGCGTGGAAATCTTTTTGAACGCCGGTCCGTTGATCGGATCTTGGAAAACCCGTTTTACTGTGGTACTGTTCTGTGGAATGGCATAGAATTTGAAGGGCTTCATGAAGTCCGGTTATCCAAAGACCGATTTCAAAAGCGTCAGAAGCTGATCACAGCAAGGAAGCGCCCAATAAAGTCCCGCAATGTGTCCACCTGCAAACATTGGCTGTCTGGACTTTTAAAGTGTTCAATCTGTGGTGCCACACTCTCTTATACGGGAAATGATAAATGCCCCTATTTCCAATGCTGGAAGTATGCCAAAGGTTTCCACAAGACTTCCGTTGCCCTTTCCGTAAAGAAGGCAGAAGAAGCTGTGATCACATACTTTGATCAGGTTCTTGCCGGTGCTGATTTTACATATGTACGCAAAGAACAGCCTGCTGATAAGGATAATACTGCTGCCATTGAGCAGCTTCAGCGGGAACTGGCCAAACTTTCCACCAGGGAAAGCAGGATCCATGATGCATATGAAAGCGGAATTGATACACTAGAAGAATACAAAGCCAACAAAGACCGGTTGATCAGCAATCGCCTTCAGCTGGAAAATGAACTTGAAAATCTTTTGCAGATGCAAAAAGAAAAAGAACTGAACAAAGAAGATGTTCTTCAGGAGATAAAATCAGTGAATGATATCCTGAAAAATCCTGATGTTGGGTACGAGGAAAAAGGAAACCTGATACGTACAATTCTTGACCAGATCGTTTATGACAAGGAATCTGGCAAAATGTACTTCGACATTATTGTATCATAATTTGAGGTCCTTTTTCCTCTTCTAAATCGGTGCAAACGCGCATAAACACTGGCTTTGTGGTACTATTATAGGGTACTGCACTCCGGTGGCCCGGATGGAGAAATTGGTGCATCACTTAGATATTTGTCCCAGCGCTTTACAATGCCAAATCGAATGGCAACAGCCGTTTTAAACGACATTGGAACTGAAGAACTGGCCCATTTAGAAATGGTCTCCACCATCGTTCATCAGCTCACTCGAGATCTTACTATGGAAGAAATCGAAAAGTACGGTTTAGGAGCATATTATATTGACCATACCGTAGGCATATGGCCGCAAGCAGCTGGTGGAATCCCTTTTAATGCTTGCGAATTTCAAAGTAAAGGAGATCCTATCACCGATCTTTTTGAAGACCTTGCAGCGGAACAAAAAGCACGCGCCACATATGACAACATTCTTCGCGTTGTAGGTAACACGCCGGAAATCGCAAATCCGATTCGGTTTCTTCGTGCAAGAGAAGTAGTGCATTTTCAGCGTTTTGGTGAAGCACTTCGTTCCATTCAAGAAAACCTGGATGCAAAAAATTTCTATGCATTTAATCCAAGCTTTGACAACCCTTGTACTGCTTCATGTAAGGAATGCAATTCATAAATCAGGATACTTCGTTATATCTTATTCTTATTTTAAACAGCATCGCACCTGCGGTGCTGTTTGCTTTGATGCACTCATTCTCAAAATTATATTCAAGAATGCCTCGGCATTCTTGCTGCGAGGTGCGCGTCATGCAATTGCATGACATATTTCTCCTGCGCACCTCTGCAATCCTGCCGGAGGCTATATCAGCTGGGGGATTGACTCCCTCCACTGATACCAGCTTGTTGCTCACCACCTATAGAGGTGGGAGTCATCTCCCAGCTGATATACTGTTATATACTACCCGACTTATAAAAATACGGTTTCAAAACCACAGCAACAGTGATATAATAAAGTGGGTATTTTCAATATATCATATTACATGATACAAATATGGAGGAATTATGCAAATCATTATTGTTGGATGCGGCAAAGTAGGACGCACCCTTGCTGAACAATTACAAGAAGAAGATACAGACCTAACACTGATCGATATTTCTGCTGACAAGATCAACTCAATATCTGATGATATTGATGCATTGTATGTGATTGGTAATGGAGCCAGCATTAATACCCTGATGGAAGCAGGTATTGAAACAGCCGATCTTCTTATCGCTGTTACGGCTTCTGATGAATTAAATCTTCTTTGTTGCCTAATTGCCCAGAAAACCGGACATTGCCACACCATTGCCCGTGTACGTAATCCTATCTACAGTGATGAGATCAGCTTCATTAAAGAACGTCTCGGTGTTACCATGATCATTAATCCGGAATTAGCTGCAGCCCAAGAAATCTACAGACTGCTGCGCTTTCCTTCAGCCATCAAGATTGATACCTTTGCACGTGGCCGCGTAGAACTTCTGAAATTCAAAGTCCTTCCAGAATTTGGACTAGACGGAATGCAGATTTCACGTTTTGCTGATACATTTCGCTGTGATATCCTGATATGTGCTATTGAAAGCCGTTCAGGCATGGCCATTCCCGGAGGTAATCATGTGATTCATGATGGAGACATGGTATCCATACTGGCAACTCCTCAAAATGCAGCCATGTTTTTCAAAAAGATTGGTTTAAAAACACATCAGGTAAAAAATACTATCATTGTAGGTGGTGGCACAATTTCCTATTATTTGGCTAAAGCACTACTTTCTATGAAGATCAATGTAAAAATTATTGAGCAGAACAAAGAACGTTGTGAAGTACTCAGTGACCTTTTACCCAATGCCACGATCATCAATGGAGACGGGACATCAAAGCCACTTCTTATGTCAGAAGGACTTGCTGATGTGGAATCCTTTGTAGCACTTACCAATTTTGATGAAGAAAATGTATTTCTGTCTCTTTTTGCTAAAAGTATTTCTGATGGGAAGCTTGTAGCAAAAGTAAACCGTCTGGCATTTGATGATGTAATAGATTCCCTCGAAATCGGCAGTGTGATCTATCCCAAATATATCACAGCGGATCATATTCTACAGTATGTTCGCGCTATGCGAAATTCCATTGGCAGTAATGTAGAAACTCTTTATCATATCCTGGATGGTAAAGCCGAAGCCCTGGAATTTGTGATCCGTGAAAATTGTCCTGTTTTAGGCAAGACTCTGTCTGAACTGAATCTTAAAAAGAATCTTCTTGTAGGCTGTCTTCATCGAAACGGCATGGTTCGTATTCCAAGAGGTCAAGATACGATCCAGATTGGTGATACTGTAATCATTGTAACAACTAATAAAGGTCTCTGCGATATCAGTGACATCCTGGATCGGTAAAGGAGTACAGCTGTTATGAATTATTCAATCATTGCTTACATTATCGGTTCTATTCTGAAGCTGGAGGCCGTTTTTATGCTGCTTCCCTGCATCACAGCACTGATCTATCAAGAGCAGTCCGGATTTGCATTTCTGATCACAATGGTCATCTGTCTGATCATTGGTTTCTTGCTTACTATAAAAAAGACAGGAAATAAAGTGTTCCATGCAAAAGAAGGCTTTGTTACAGTAGCTCTAAGCTGGCTGATTCTTAGTATTGCAGGTGCCGCTCCCTTTGTTATAAGTGGAAGCATTCCGGATCCTGTAGATGCATTGTTTGAAACAGTTTCCGGTTTTACAACAACAGGATCCAGTATTCTTTCTGATGTGGAAGCTTTATCCCATTGTATGCTTTTCTGGAGAAGTTTTACACACTGGATCGGTGGCATGGGCGTACTTGTATTTATACTATGCCTGCTCCCTTTAACCGGAGGATATCATATGAACCTTATGAAAGCGGAAAGCCCTGGTCCTTCCGTAAACCGTCTGGTTCCCAAAGTACAGTCTACTGCCAAAATCCTTTATACTATTTACCTTGGCATGACACTGTTACAGATTCTTCTTTTACTGATTGGTAAAATGCCATTATTTGATACCTTATGTATTACCTTTGGAACTGCAGGTACAGGAGGTTTTGGCATAAAAAACAGCAGTATAGCTGGCTATAGTACTTACATCCAGGTGATTGTTACCATTTTCATGATCCTGTTTGGTATTAACTTTAATGTGTATTTCTTACTCCTCACACGCAAATTTACGCAGGCTTTCAAACACGAAGAAGTAAGATATTATCTAGGGATCATTGCATTTTCTACTATTATAATTGCCCTGAACACAAAACATCTGTTTCAGAACATAGGCACTGCATTTCAACAGTCAGCTTTCCAAGTGGGTTCAATTATAACCACAACCGGATATAGCACTACTGATTTTAATCAATGGCCTGCCCTGTCGAAAACTATTTTGGTTTTACTTATGTTTATCGGCGCCTGTGCTGGAAGTACCGGTGGTGGCTTCAAGGTATCCCGACTTATCATATTGTGTAAAACTGCCCGTAAAGAATTAACCCTTTGTCTACATCCCAATGCAGTCAAAAAGGTCAAAATGGACGGAAAAGCAATCCCTCATGAAGTGGTACGAACTACCAATATTTTTCTTTTCGTCTATGTGTTAGTTTTTGGATTATCTGTTTTGCTGATCAGCATAGATAATTTTGATCTGACTACGAATTTTACTGCAGTGGCAGCAACCTTTAATAATATCGGTCCAGGCCTGGAAATGGTTGGCCCAACGCAGAACTTTGGATTGTTTTCCCATTTTTCCAAATGTGTACTTATTTTTGATATGTTAGCAGGAAGACTTGAGATTTTCCCTCTTCTTATTCTCTTTAAAAAAGATACCTGGAAAAAATTCTGATTAGCTTGTACTACGTGCAGAAATCTACCAAATGACAATACTCAGAAAGAATGACTACGATGGTGATGTGATAAAAAAATTTTTTCATGGTTTTAAAAAATTCTAATTATTCATATTTTGTTCATATCGACGTCATTATATAGACATATCTTTAATGTATATTGATATTCGTAGAAAGCATTATGTCTTTCTTAATTTAATATTTTTCTTTTTCATACGCGCCGGTACGAAAGTACCGGCCTCCTTCCATTTATAAGATCTTTTTTTATTATACCCCTTCATAATCAAAATCTGGAATAAAGCTTTCTTTTGCTGTATCACCTTCCTGAAAGAATCCATTACTTATTCCCAATTCCAACGCAGCATTTAATACTTTTTCATATTCTCTTACAGTTACTTTTCGATTCAACTCTTTATATTTTTCCTGTTTGAACACGGGTGTATATTGATTCATAATACTGATAAATATATGATCTCCATATGTTTTTTTCAGATACTCCATCACTTTTATGGCATTTTTTGTATGCCCTGGCAATATTAAATGCCTGACCATTGTACCCCGGATCATATACCCATCTCTGTCAAACACGCAGTCACCAGTCTGTCTGACCATCTCTTTTAATGCCAGCTTAGCTGTTGTTGGATATTCTGGTGCATTGGAATAATCTGCTGCAAGTTCTTCCTCTGCATACTTAAAGTCCGGCAGATATACATCCACATACCCTTCCAGACTTCTTATTGTAGAAATACTTTCATATCCGCTGGAATTATATACTACTGGCAAATGAAATCCCTTATCCCTGGCTTTTTCCAATGCCTCTATGACCTGCGGAACATATTGCGTGGCTGTTACAAGATTGATATTTGCTGCACCTTTTTGTTCCAGTTCCAGAAAAATATCAGCTAAACGATTTACTGTAATTATTTTTCCACTTTTTCCAATAGCAATGTTATGATTCTGGCAAAAACAACATCGCAATCCGCAACCTGTGAAAAATACTGCTCCAGAACCTTTCTTTCCTGAAATACAAGGCTCTTCCCACATATGCAAAGCAGCCCTGGCCACTCTCACTTGATCATCCATCCCACAATATCCGGTTTTCCCATGTATACGATCCACGCCACACTTCCTTGGGCATAACCTGCATGACGTCAATGTTTTGATTCTGTCTTCTACCATATTTTCCTCTTTCTTTATTAAACAGAAGTAACAGGTGAGGGTACTAAACAATTACAAACTAACTAATTTTTATATACAAAAAAAGCAATGAACCAAGTCCACTGCTCAAATGCTTTTGTACCTTCAAAACCACATACATGCTGACATCCTTTGGAATCGTGAAATCCTGCTTTTTGGTCAAGCCCTCGACCGATTAGTACTGGTCAACTCCGTACATTACTGCACTTCCATCTCCAGCCTATCTACCTCGTCGTCTTCAAGGGGTCTTACTTCTTTCGAATGGGATATCTCATCT
>NZ_JAOQJL010000016.1:0-78259 GCF_025566965.1 Blautia ammoniilytica
CACGCGAGGATAGCTTGTAGATACTTGGCTCAGTAGAGCCATTGAGCAAGAAGCCCCCACTTCAAAATCTGAGATTTAAGTGGTGGGAGCATGTCACAAAAGATGTTAAATATATGGATGAAGATTCTTTGGAAAAGTACAGGGGAACCTTTGGCGACGAAAAGCTCTTCATGGAAGAAAAAGATACTTCAGACAGGATTTTTCTGCTAAGTGAGGAAGAAGCAGAAGAATGCCTGCCTACCTCACAGGAAAAACAGGCTGAACCTACAGAATATGCTTTGGCGCAGGGAGTGTCAGCTGTGGAGAGAACAACAGATTTTGACTATGGTTACTGCAGCTGGTGGCTGCGTTCTCCGGGATTTTTACAAAAAAATGCAAATTATGTATCTGAAAGCGGAGTTACCAGTTTTTATGGTGCAGCTGTGGATAATCTGGACTTTGGTGTGCGGCCTGCAATGTGGATCAATATAACCGCTTCCTGAAATTTGTGAAAGATTACTACTATTCTTCATTTTTTTTAAGAATAAGCTTGTGCCTATTCTTAACTTTTTCTGAAGAATCAGGAACGTTGTTGCCTGGATCATGGAATTGTAATATAATGGGGAAGTTAAATTTGACTGGAATTATGGACTGGAGGTTATATTATGAGCAGACTGTCAATTGTCCTCCCCGCATATAATGAGGAACTGATGGTTGGGAAAACCTGCAAAGTATTAAAGGAAGAATTGGAAAAAGCAGGGATTGCCTATGAACTGGTTCTTGTGGATGACGGATCCAAGGATCACACATGGGAAGAAATCAAAAAGGCCGGTTTTAAGGATGCAAATGTGGTGGGTATTCATTTTTCAAGGAACTTTGGAAAAGAGGCGGCTATCTGTGCAGGGCTTGCACAGGCAGAAGGGGATGTAGTAGCGGTGATGGACTGTGATCTGCAGCATCCGCCGGAAACGCTGCTTCAGATGTACGCACTGTGGCAGAAGGGCTATGAAGTGATCGAGGGAGTGAAGCTCTCCAGAGGCAAGGAAAGCGTGCTCCATAAGGAGTGTGCAGGCTTCTTTTATGGGATCATGTCCAAGGCTACCGGAATTGACATGAAGAATGCTTCGGATTTTAAGATGATGGATCGAAAGGTGGTAGACAGTATTTTGTCGATGCCGGAGCGGAATATGTTTTTCCGGGCCGAGTCTGCATGGGTAGGATACAAAACAACTACCGTTGGATTTTATGTTCAGGAGAGAGAAGCAGGTGAATCCAAATGGTCCACCTGGTCTTTGATCAAATATGCATTTACAAATATTGTGGCATTTACGACTGTGCCCCTGCAGTTTGTTACGATAGCAGGAGCAGCATGCTTCCTTTGCTCACTGGTACTTTTGATCTATTCTCTTGTGCAGTTCTTTGGCGGCCGGGCTGTAGAGGGTTATACTACTACGTTGATCGTGCTTCTTATGATCGGAAGTGCTGTGATGTTAAGCCTTGGCATTATAGGCTATTATATTGCGAAGATTTATGAAGAAGTAAAGAAACGGCCAAGGTATATTGTATCAAAGATATTACGTGGAACAGGAGAACAGCAACAGTAAAATGAAGGAACTGATCAAAAAACTATATAAGAATGATGTGGTGCGGTATGTCTTTTTTGGCGGCTGCACCACTATGGTTAATCTTGTAAGCTTTTATATCCTGCGTAAAGCAGGTACGGAACTGAATACAGCTAATCTTATTTCGATTATCCTTGCCATTCTTTTTGCCTATGTGGTAAATTCAAAATATGTATTTCAGGATAAATGTGAGACCCTGAAGGATCACATTAAGCCTTTTGGCAAGTTTATCGGAGCCAGGCTGGCAACTATGGTGATCGAGGTGGGCGGCGTATGGCTTCTGGTAGAACAGCTTCATATGAATGATATGTTAGGGAAATTTGCCACCCAGTTTGTGGTACTTGTGCTGAATTACATATTCAGTAAATTCCTTGTGTTTACCACAGGAAAGAAGTAAGGAGAGAGAAAAGATGACAATAAATGAAACCATTGCTGCTGTCCGGCCGTTGGATCAGCAGATCATGGAAAAAGCAAAGAAACGATGGGACAGTATTGCAAAGCCTTTACATTCCCTGGGAAAGATGGAGGATCTGATCATACAGATCGCTGGGATCACCGGGAAATTTAACGTAGATATACATAAAAAAGCACTGGTTGCAATGTGCGCGGATAATGGTGTTGTGGAAGAGGGCGTGACCCAGACAGGACAGGAAGTGACTGCTATTGTGGCGGATAATTTTGTACGCGGCACTTCTACTGTATGCGTGATGTGCCAGGAGTGCGGTGTGGATATGAAACCGGTAGATATTGGTATGGTAACAGATGCACTGGCAAGAAGGGATCTGAAGGTTGCTTATGGCACCAGGAATATGGCAAAGGGTCCTGCCATGACAAGAGAACAGGCAGAGCAGGCGATCCGTGCCGGGATCGCTATGGCAGAGGAACTGAAAGGCCAGGGATACCAGATACTGGCTACCGGCGAGATGGGCATTGGGAATACCACCACCAGCAGTGCAGTGGCATCTGTTCTTTTGAGTCAGCCGGTAGAAAAGATGACAGGCCGGGGAGCCGGGCTTTCCAGTGAAGGACTTTTACGGAAGATCCGCACCATAGAGAAGGCGATCCAGCTGAATCAGCCGGATCCAGAAGATCCAGTAGATGTGCTGGCAAAGGTAGGAGGACTGGACATTGCAGGACTTACCGGAGTTTATCTTGGAGGAGCAGCTCTTGGTATGCCGGTTGTTATGGATGGATTTATTTCCTGTGTGGCAGCTCTTGCAGCCAGGAAAATGTGTGAACTGGCAGGTGATTATATGATTCCTAGCCATATGTCAAAGGAACCGGCTTCCAGGCTTTTGATGGAGGCACTGGGAAAGGATCCGGTGATCCATGGAGACATGTGTCTTGGGGAAGGCACCGGGGCAGTAGCGCTATTTCCATTTTTGGATATGGGTGCAAAGCTTTACAATACGCTTAGTACCTTTGAGGATATCCATGTAGAACAATATGAAGAATTGAAATAGCCACATGGAGAAACGATGAACATGCTGAATATGAGGAACTTAAAATAATGCTGGTTTTGGTAACAGGAGGCAGTGGAAGCGGGAAATCTGCCTATGCAGAAGAAAAGATCCTGTCTTTTGGACAGGGAAAACGGATTTATATCGCTACCATGTTTCCTTTTGATAAAGAAAGTGATGCAAGGATCCTGCGGCACAGACAGATGCGTGCAGGAAAAGGTTTTGAAACAGTAGAAAGATATACGGATCTTAAGGGACTAAAGCTGGATCCGGACAGTGTAGTGCTTCTGGAATGCATGTCCAATCTGACTGCCAATGAAATGTTTCAGGAAGAGGGTGCCCATGAAAGAACTGTGGAAGCAGTGATGGAAGGGGTAAAACATCTTCGTGACAGTGTACAGCATCTGGTGATCGTGACCAATGAAATTTTTTCGGAAACTGCCCAGTATCTGGGAGAGACCGCTCTTTATCAAAGCTATCTGGGAGAGATCAATCGTCAGATTGCCGGGGAAGCAGATGAAGTGACGGAAGTTGTATATGGGATTCCGGTATATCTGAAAGGAGGATGTGTACCTGATGAAAAAACTGTGGAATAATTTTAAGGCGGCGTTTGCTATGTATTCCAAGATCCCTATGCCTGTAACTGACTGGGATAAAGAAAATATCAAGTATATGTTCTGCTTTTTTCCATTTATAGGTGCAGTGATCGGGCTGATCACCTGGCTGGCAGGATATGCAGGGCAGTATTGTGGATATAATGGCAGCTTTGTGGCAGTAGTTCTCACTTTGATCCCAGTACTGGTTACAGGAGGGATCCATGTGGACGGTCTTCTGGACACATCAGATGCATTAAGCTCCTGGCAAAGCCGTGAGCGCAGGCTGGAGATCCTGAAGGATTCCAATGCAGGAGCTTTCGCGGTGATCACAGCAGGTATTTATTTCCTTACATGGTATGGGGCTTACAGTCAGATGTGGAGAAACGGCAAAGCGCTGCTGATCATGGCAATGGGCTTTATGGTTTCCAGGTGTTTTTCCGGGATCAGCGTGGTTACATTTCCAAAAGCAAGAAAAGATGGAACAGTTGCAGAGTTCTCAAGAAAATCAGAAGATATTACGGTTCGGAATGTGCTGGTCATTTATCTGGCAGTTTTGCTTGCTCTTATGGTACTGGTACAGCCTGTTTTAGGAATCCTGGCTTTTCTTGGCGCACTGGCGGTTTTTGTCTGGTATCATCATATGGCCATGAAATTTTTTGGAGGGATTACAGGGGATCTGGCAGGGTTTTTCCTTTGTACCTGTGAGGCCGGGATGTGTGTGATCCTGGCTATTGCCTCTAATTTTATATAATGAATAATAAAATGAAACCAGGGAGAAAGTAAATGGAATTGATCATCGGAGGGGCTTTTCAGGGAAAAAGCGATTATGCAAAAAAACAGCATCCTGAAATTTGCTGGAGAGAAGGCAGAGATCTGGGCGCAGACGAGATTTTTACAGCATCAGGTGTTTTGAATCTTCATGAGTTTATCCGAAAGGAAATGCAGGCAGGACAAGATCTGGAAGGATTTGGAGAGGAATTGATAAGAAGAAATCCAAATCTGATCCTTACTTCCTGTGAAATCGGCTATGGAGTTGTTCCTGTAGATGCTTTTGACCGGGCATACCGCGAGAAGACAGGAAGGATCTGCACTGTTCTTGCATCCTACAGCCGGAAAGTGACAAGAGTGATATGTGGAATAGGAACGGTGATCAAAGATGCTTGATTTGTGGCTGATTCGTCATGGGCAGACAGAGGGAAACAAATCCGGCAAGTACATTGGAGTGACAGATGAGCCTCTTTGTGTGGAGGGGATAGAGTTTCTTAAAACTCTTCAATATCCGGAAATAGATGCAGTGTTTGTAAGTCCTAAAAAGAGGTGTCTGCAGACTGCACAGATTCTTTTTCCGGAACATGAGGCGTATGTTATTCCGGAACTTGCAGAGTGTGATTTCGGAGAGTTTGAGAATAAAAATTATAAGGAACTGTCTGGTAATCAGCATTATCAGCAGTGGATTGATTCTAATGGGATGCTTCCATTTCCAGGAGGTGAAAGCAGAGGGGCTTTTAAGAAAAGATGCTTTGACGGATTTGGAAAAGCAGTGCAGCAATGTATCAACCGTAAGATACTAAGAGCAGGTCTGGTAGTGCATGGCGGCACCATTATGAATCTTATGGAGGAATATTGCGATGAGCACAGATCCTTTTATGAATGGCATGTAAAGAACGGAAAGGGCTTTCATGTAGTTCTTGATCCAGAAGCATGGAGTCAGGGAGATCGGCGGCTGATCCTAAAATACGCATATGAATGAGAGAAAGAAGGCAAAAGGAAATCATCCTTTTGCCTTCTTGTACATTCCAACAAAAAAATTAAGAATATCAAAAAAATTTTTTGCAAGTTCCATTGAAATTTATACAAATTTATGATAAATTGATACTATAAAATATGGAGTATTCCTAAAAAAATCAGTTAAATAAAAAAGGAGGAGGTAAATATGCTTATTATTGGTAATGGAAGAATGATCACACGGGACAAATCTCACATATTCTTTGAAAATGGGGCAGTGGCCATAGATGGCAATACGATCCACATGGTGGGCAATACGGAAGAAGTAAAAAAGGCCTGTCCAGGGGCAGAATACATTGATGCAAAAGGTGGCCTGATCATGCCTGCATTTATTAATGCACATGAGCACATTTACAGCGCCTTTGCCAGAGGGCTTTCTATTAAGGGGTACAATCCATCTGGTTTTCTGGATATTCTGGATGGACAGTGGTGGACGATCGACCGGCATCTTACGCTGGAGCAGACCAGGCTCAGCGCTTATGCTACCTATATTGATTCCATCCGCAACGGTGTAACAACTGTTTTCGACCATCATGCCAGTTTCGGGCATATTACAGGATCTTTAAGTGCTATAGAGGACGCAGCCAGGGATCTGGGGATCCGTACCTGCCTGTGCTATGAGATTTCTGACCGTGATGGTATGGATAAGTCCAGGGAGTCTGTTATGGAGAACGTGAATTTTATCAAACACGCCCTGGCAGATGACAGCGATATGATCGCAGCTATGATGGGTATGCACGCATCCTTTACGATTTCTGATCAGACAATGGAGCTTTGTAATGAACTGAAGCCGGAAGGTGTTGGTTACCATATTCACGTGGCTGAAGGGATCTATGACCTTCATCAGTGCCTGAAAGAGCATAATAAGCGGATCGTGGACAGGTTATATGATTGGAATATCCTGGGACCCAAGACTCTTCTGGGACATTGTATCTATGTGAATGAGCATGAGATGGATCTTATCAAAGACACAGATACTATGGTTGTACACAATCCGGAATCCAATATGGGAAATGCCTGTGGATGTCCTCCTACTATGGAGATGGTACATAAAGGAATTGTTACAGGGCTTGGAACAGACGGATATACCCATGATATGTTGGAGTCCTGGAAGGTGGCAAATATCCTTCACAAGCATAGCCTTTGCGATCCTAATGCAGCCTGGGCAGAGGTTCCCAGAATGCTGTTTGAGAATAATGCAGTGATCGCAGGCAGATACTTTAAGAAACAGCTGGGTGTACTGAAGAAAGGTGCTGCAGCGGATGTGATCGTAATGGATTATGATCCTCTTACACCAATGCGTGGGGACAATGTGAACGGTCATCTTCTGTTTGGTACAACCGGAAGAGATGTTGTAACAACCATCTGCAATGGAAAAGTGCTGATGAAGGACAGAGAAGTATTGGTATGTGATGTGGAGAAGGTGATGGCAGACTGCAGACAGTCTGCGAAAGAACTGGCAGATGATATTAACAGTGGGAAATAGGAGGCAGACGAATGAGTGATCTTATGACATGTATGTCCTTTGGACAGCTGATGGAGTGGATCCTGGAGGAAGAAAGATCAAGAGGAACTGTATTTGGAGTGCATAGGGCTTATAAGGCAGATCCTGGGAAAGGCGGAGAGATTTTTGGCAGGAAGCTGGAGAATCCAATTGGGCCGGCAGCCGGCCCCCATACTCAGCTTGCTCAGAATATTGTAGCTTCATATTATGCAGGAGCACGATTCTTTGAACTTAAAACTGTGCAGAAGATGGATGGACAGGAATTGGCTTCCTGTATTAATAAGCCATGTATCCTTGCTGAGGACGAGGGATATAACTGTGAGTGGTCTACTGAGCTGACAGTACCAGATGCAATGGGAGAATATATTAAGGCATGGTTTCTGCTTCATGTAATGGCCAAAGAGTTTGAACTGGGAGGACAGGACGGATTCCAGTTTAATATTTCCGTAGGATATGATCTGGCAGGGATCAAGACTCCTAAGATCGATGCCTTTATCGAAGGCATGAAGGAAGCAAAGGATACCGCTGTTTTTAAAGAATGCCAGGAATGGCTTCTGGATCATACAGACCTGTTTCAGCATGTAAATGCAGAAGATATTAAGAGGATCCCATCTGCAGTCTGTAATTCAGCTACGATTTCTACTTTGCATGGATGTCCGCCAAAGGAAATCGAAAGTATTGCAGATTACCTGCTGAAAGAAAAGCATTTAAATACATTTATTAAATGCAATCCTACTCTTTTGGGCTATGAATTTGCCAGAAAGACTATGGATGAGATGGGATACGACTACATGGCATTTGGAGATTTCCATTTCCTGGATGATCTGCAGTATGAGGATGCTGTGCCTATGCTGACCAGACTGATAGAGCTTTCCAGTCAGCTTGGGCTTGAATTCGGAGTGAAGATCACCAATACCTTCCCTGTGGATGTGACCAGAGGTGAGCTTCCAAGTGAAGAAATGTATATGTCCGGGAAGTCTTTGTTCCCGCTGTCTATTTCACTTGCAGCAAAGCTTTCTGCACAGTTTAAAGGAAAGCTTCGGATCGCTTATTCAGGAGGAGCTGATTATTATAACATTGACAAGATCGTTTCCTGTGGTGTGTGGCCGGTAACAGTAGCTACTACTTTATTAAAACCAGGCGGATATCAGAGATTTACCCAGATGGCAGAAAAAGTAATGGAAAAGCCTTTGGAGAAATGGCAGGGTGTACAGGTGGAGAAGCTGTCTGCCCTTGCTGAAGAAGCGAAAAAAGATCAACACCATTTAAAGAGCATTAAGCCTCTTCCTGTAAGAAAGAGTGATCAGCAGGTTCCGCTTCTGGATTGCTTTTATGCACCTTGTCAGGAAGGATGTCCTATCCATCAGGATATTCCGGAGTATATCCGGCTGACTGGGGAAGGCAGATATAAAGAAGCTCTTGAAGTGATTCTGGATAAGAATCCACTTCCTTTTATTACGGGTACCTTGTGTGCACATAATTGTATGACAAAATGTACAAGGAACTTTTATGAAGAGCCGGTGGACGTGCGCGGAACAAAGCTAATGGCTGCCAAAAACGGATACGAAAGTGTGCTTCCATATGTAAAGGCGAAGGCTGCTATCAGTAAAAAAACAGCTGTTGTAGGCGGTGGCCCGGCAGGTATAGCTGCAGCTTACTTCCTTGCAAGAGAGGGAGCGGATGTAACTATTTTTGAAAAAGAGGCACAGCTGGGCGGAGTGATCCGTTACGTGATCCCGGAGTTCCGTATTACAGACAGTGACATTGAAAAGGATCTGTCCTTCATAAAAGCACTTGGTGTGACAGTAAAGACAGGCAGGGCAATTGGTTCTGTTCAGGAACTGAAAGATGAAGGATTTGATTCTGTAATTCTTGCAGTAGGTGCACACAAACACGGCATTCTCTCTCTGGAAAAGGGAGAAGTTCGAAATGCACTTGAATTTTTAAGGGAATATAAAGAAAAGAATGGAGAACTTTCCCTTGGAAAGAATGTAGTAGTTATCGGTGGCGGCAATACTGCCATGGATACAGCAAGGGCAGCCAGCCGTGTGAAAGGCGTGGAAAAGGTTTCACTTGTATACAGAAGGACTAAGAGATATATGCCGGCAGCTGAGGATGAATTGCTGGAAGTTCTTGGTGAGGGTATTCAGTTTTGTGAACTTCTGTCACCTGTTAGTCTTGAAAATGGCAGCCTCCTTTGCAGAAAAATGGAACTGACCCAGGCAGACGAATCTGGCCGTGCAGGTGTAAAAGAAACGGATGAATGGATGCAGGTTCCAGCAGATACTGTGATTGCAGCAGTTGGTGAAAATGTACCCACAGAGTTTTATCAGGCAAATGGACTGGCTGTGAATGAAAAGGGCAGACTTCGCCTGAATACCCAGACCTGTGAGACAAGTGTGGCCGGGATTTATGCAGTAGGAGATGGATCCAGAGGAGCAGCTACCATTGTAGAGGGCATTCGTGATGCTCAGTTAGCAGCAAAGGATATCTTGAAAAAAGACATCGTAAGCCAGCATCCGGATCAGGGAACAAATGAAGATTGCTATAAAAAGAAAGGTATTCTTTGTGAAAAAGCACAGGCTTCATCCGAGGCAGACAGATGTCTGGATTGCAGCAGGGTTTGCGAGAATTGTGTGGATGTATGTCCAAACAGAGCCAATATTTCCATTCATGTGCCTGGCATGGAGAAAGACCAGGTGATCCATGTTGATTATATGTGTAATGAATGCGGGAACTGCGGCACTTTCTGTCCATATGCAAGTGCACCATATAAAGACAAGTTTACTTTATTTGCCAGTGAAGCTGACATGGCAGACAGCAAAAATGACGGATTTACTGTACTGGATCATGAGAATCGGATCTGCAAAGTCCGTTTTCTGGGTACAGAAAAGCAATGCAAGGCAGACGATCCGGAGGATCCATTATTCGAAAACCTTAGAAAACTGATACTTGCAGTGATTTGTGATTATAGTTATCTGATTCCGTAAAGTAGATCGTTCAGGTTCCGGAAAATATGGGAGGGATCTATGTACCGTTTTTATGTAAATGGAAAGGAATATCAGGAGGAAGGCGATGGGAAGCTGCTTCCTTTCCTGAGAAATGTATGTAAATTAAAATCAGTAAAAGACGGATGCAGCGAAGGCGCCTGTGGTACCTGCCATGTCCTGATCGATGGTAAGCCCATGAAAGCCTGTGTCCCCAGACTTTCCAAGCTTGAAGGAAAGCATATCCTGACTGTGGAAGGTCTAAGTGAGCAGGAAAAGGAGATTTATGTAAGAGCCTTTGGGGAAGCAGGTGCCGTGCAATGCGGTTTTTGCATTCCTGGGATGATCATCAGTGCAAAAGGGCTTTTGGACAAAAATCCGGATCCTTCCAGAGCAGATGCTGCAGATGCCATCAAGAATAATATTTGTCGCTGTACAGGTTACAAAAAGATCATTGACGGGATCCTTCTTGCAGGGAAATATTTGCGGGAAGGGCTTCCAGCCACTCCTTCCTATACTTGGAAGATGGGAGAGAGAGTTCCAAGGATTGATGTACAGGAAAAGGTACTGGGAACCGGTAAATATCCGGATGACCTGGAGTTTGAGGGAATGATCTATGGAAGCGCCCTTCGGGCAGCTTATCCCAGGGCACGGGTTCTTGCTATTCACACAGAGGAGGCAAAGGCACTTCCAGGAGTGATCGATGTTTATACAGCAGAAGATGTTCCAGGCAATGTTAAAACCGGACATCTGAAAAAAGACTGGGATACATTGGTTCCGGTGGGACGGCTGGTTCATTATTTGGGAGATGCGGTTGCCCTTGTGGCAGCCCGCACACCGGAGATCCTTGAAGAGGCCAAAAAACTGATCCGTGTAGAGTATGAAGAGCTTCCTATGGTTAAAGACCCATATCAGGCTATGAGGCCGGAAGCACCTAAGGTTCATGAGTCAGAAAAGGATAATCTTATGGCTCATTGGCATGTACACAGGGGGAATGCAGATCAGGCGATTGCACAGTCTGCCTATGTGGTGAAAGACAGTTTTCAAACACCATGGACAGAGCATGCCTTTTTGGAACCGGAGTGTGCAGTGGCAGTTAAGGATGAAGATGGCGGTGTGACCGTTTATTCTACGGATCAGGGCGTTTACGATACACAGCAGGAATGTATGACTGTTCTGGGACTCCCGGCAGAAAAGGTTCGTGTACGGAATATGCTGGTAGGCGGAGGGTTTGGCGGCAAGGAGGATGTGACTGTCCAGCATCATGCTGCTATGATCGCTTATTTGTCCGGTTATCCGGTAAAGGTTAAGCTTACCAGGGCAGAAAGTATCCTGATCCATCCAAAGCGCCATCCTATGGATATGGAGTTTACGCTGGGGTGTGATGAAAATGGGATCATCCAGGGAGTAAAGGCAAGTGTGATCGCAGATACAGGAGCATATGCCTCTCTTGGCGGACCGGTGCTGCAAAGAGCCTGTACGCATGCATCCGGGCCATACAATTATCAGAATTTTGATATTGATGGTAAAGCGTATTATACCAATAATCCTCCTGCAGGTGCTTTTCGAGGGTTTGGTGTGACCCAGACCTGTTTTGCAATTGAAATGCTCCTTACCAAAATGGCAGAGAAGGTAGGAATCAGTGACTGGGAAATCAGGTACAGGAATGGGATACGGCCCGGACAGGAGCTTCCTAATGGTCAGATTGTGGATGCATCCACTGGCCTTTGTGAAACACTGGAAGCAGTAAAGAAAGTATTTGATGAACATCCAGGTGCCGGCATTGCCTGTGCTATGAAGAATGCGGGTGTAGGAGTAGGGCTGCCAGACTGGGGCAGATGCAGGCTGTTTGTGAAGAACGGGCGTGTGGAGATCCACGCAGGAGCATCCTGCATCGGACAGGGGGTAGGAACTGTTCTGGTGCAGCTGGTATCAGAGCATCTGGGACTTCCAAGAGAAAAGATCTGTTACAGTGGGTCAGATACCTATAGTGCACCGGATTCAGGTACTACCTCTGGTTCCAGGCAGACTCTTGTTACAGGGGAAGCTTGTATACGAGCCTGTGAAAAAATGAAAAAAGCTCTGGAAGGAACAGATCTTTCTAATCTGGAAGGCAGTGAATATATAGGTGAATATTTGGCGAAAACAGATCCTATGGGAAGTGATCTGAAAAATCCGGTTTCCCATGTGGCTTATGGATATGCTACCCAGGTATGTATTTTGAATGAGGACGGAATGGTGGAAAAGATCGTAGCTGCCCATGATGTGGGAAAAGCAGTGAATCCGTTGTCTGTGGAAGGGCAGATCGAAGGCGGTGTGATCATGTCTTATGGATTTGCACTTACAGAAAAATATCCTCTTACAGATTGCAAACCAACAGCCAGATATGGTACACTGGGATTACCAAAAGCAAACAAAATACCTTTGGTAGAGAGTATTATTGTAGAGAAAAAAGGGCTGAATGTAGCAGGAGGGGCCATTGGAATCGGAGAGATCACATCTATACCAACAGCACCGGCTATTGCAGCAGCCTACTATCATTATGATGGAAAGTTCAGGACGTCCCTTCCTCTTTCTGATACTCCCTATGAGAGGAAGAAATAGAAGCAGATAAAGAGCCAATGGCGGTTCCTGAAATGGCAGGGAGCTGTCTGGCTCTTTTAAAATATTAACAAAGCTATGAAAAAAGAAGGTGAAGCTTATGATCGGAAAAAGTGTACCAAGAGTGGATGCTTACGACAAGGTGACCGGAAGAGCCAGGTTTACAGATGATATGATTCTGAACCACTGTCTGGTTGCAAAGGTTTATCATGCTACCATCGGAAATGGCAGGGTAATTTCCATTGACACCAGTGAAGCTGAGGCTTTGGACGGTGTGGTAAAGATTGTAACATTTAAAGATGTGCCCACACATCCTTACCCTACACCAGGGCATCCATGGTCTGTAGAAACTGCACATCAGGATGTGTCAGACCGTAATCTGCTTACCGGACGTATACGGTATTATGGAGATGATATTGCAGCGGTTGTAGCAGAGGATGAAGTGACAGCCTCCAGGGCTTTGCGGCTGATCAAGGTGGAATATGAAGAATATCCTGTGCAGATCCATCCAAGAGAGTCCATGAAAGGAAGTAATCCTCCGATACACCAGGAGAAAAAGGATAATATCCTGGCACATTCAGATTATGAAATTGGAGATGTGGATCAGGGGATGAAGGATGCGGCAGTTGTAGTGAAAGCTAGCTATAAGACACCTATTATACAGCATTGTCATATTGAGAATAATATTTCTTATGCTTATATGGAAAATGGCCGGATCGTAGTAGTATCCTCTACCCAGATCCCGCATATTGTGCGCAGGGTGATCGGTCAGGCACTGGGAATCCCGTGGGGGAAGGTACGAGTGATCAAACCCTATATTGGCGGTGGCTTCGGCAATAAACAGGATGTGCTGTATGAGCCTTTAAATGCCTTTCTTACGATGGCTGTAGGAGGGCGTGCTGTAAAGCTGGAGCTTACAAGAGAGGAAACCTTTGTAAATACCAGAACAAGACACTCCATAGAGTATGATCTGGCTGCTGGAGTGGATGAAGATGGCCACTTGATAGCAAAGGATATGCATGCTTATTCTAACCAGGGTGCCTATGCTTCCCATGGACATGCCATTGTAGCTAACGGGCTTACCGCCTGGCGCCTTCAGTATGGCTGTCCTAATGTGCGGGCAGAGGGATATACCATTTATACCAATACACCTGTAGGTGGTGCTATGCGTGCTTATGGGATTCCACAGGCAAATTTTGCCATGGAATGTTTTATGGATGATGTGGCATATGCCATCCATATGGATCCATTGGAATTCAGAAAGAAGAATCTGATCAAGGGCTTTTACCAGGATGCATACCTGAAGCCTATTGCAGCTCATTCTAACGGTATTTTTGAATGCCTGAAAAAAGGCGCAGAATTTATCCACTGGGAAGAAAAAAGAAAAGAATATGCTAACCAGACAGGCAATATCCGAAGGGGAGTGGGAATGTCCCTGTTTTCTTATAAAACAGGAGTATGGCCTATTTCCCTGGAAATCGCAGGAGCCAGAATGTCTCTGAATCAGGACGGCAGCGTGCAGCTTCAGGTAGGCGCAACAGAGATCGGACAGGGTGCAGATACGGTATTTTCACAGATGGCAGCAGAGACGCTGCATATGGAGCTGGAGAATATCCATATCACTTCTGTGCAGGATACAGATGTTACACCTTTTGATACAGGTGCCTATGCATCCAGGCAGTCCTTTGTAACAGGGACAGCAGTGAAGGAATGTGCCCAGCTTTTGAAGGAGAAGATCCTTGCTTATGCCAAGACGCTTCTTCCTGAGGCTGTGGGTACGCTGGAACTGGATCATGGATATATCCTGGAGAACGGAGAGAAGGTGCTTTCACTTGAACAGCTGGCACTGGAATGCTATTACAGCCTGACGAATTCCTCTGTAATTACAGCTGAGGTTTCAAGACAGGTAAAGAAAAATACCCTTGCCACAGGCTGTGGGTTTGCAGAAGTGGAAGTGGATATGGCTTTAGGAAAAGTAAAAGTACTGAATATTATTAATGTACATGATAGTGGGAAGCTGTTGAATCCCCAGCTGGCTTCCATGCAGGTTCAGGGCGGGATGTCCATGGGTATGGGATATGGTCTGTCTGAGCAGCTGCTTCTGGATGAAAAGACAGGACGTCCTTTGAATGCCACTCTTCTGGATTACAAAATGATGACCATGATGGATACGCCGGATCTGACTGCAGGTTTTGTAGAGATGGACGATCCGGAAGGCCCATATGGCAATAAAGCACTGGGTGAGCCGCCTGCTATTCCTCCGGCGCCAGCTATTCGCAATGCAGTACTTCATGCAACCGGTGTAGCATTTAATGAGAATCCGCTTACGCCTCAAAGGCTGATCGAAGCCTTCCAAAGGGCAGGACTTATACCAGTTGTGGGATGATTGAGGAGGACTGAAAAATGTATGATATTGAGAATTATTATCAGGCGTCAACCATAGAGGAAGCGGTAAAGCTTCTGAAAGAACATCCCCATGCCAGAGTTATTTCCGGAGGCAGTGATGTGCTGATCAAGATCCGGGAAGGCAAAATGGCAGGTACTTCCCTGGTGAGTATCCGGGATATAAGGGAGATCCAGGGAGTATGGATGGCGGAGAACAGGGATATCTGGATCGGGGCAGGCACTACTTTCTCCCATGTGACAGCAGATCCTTTGATCACTAGGCATTTGTCTGTACTTGGTGAGGCAGTAGATCAGGTAGGAGGTCCTCAGGTAAGGAATATCGGTACCATCGGGGGCAATGTATGTAATGGGGCTGTCAGCGCAGACAGTGCACCTACACTGTTTTCCTTAAACGCAATGCTGCTGATCCGAAATGATCAGGGAGAACGGCTGGTTCCTATCCAGGAGTTTTATCTGGGTCCTGGAAAAGTAGATCTTCACCCTGGGGACCTGCTGACCCACATTGTGATCCCTGCCTGTGAATATGAAGGTTATAAAGGCCACTATATTAAATATTCCATGCGTAATGCCATGGATATTGCAACCTTAAGCTGCAGTGTAGTAAGTGCGGTAGACCTTGATACATATACGTTGAAGGATGTAAGGATCACCTTTGGTGTGGCAGCACCTGTACCCCTTCGGTGCAGGGAAACAGAGCAGGCACTGAAGGGAATGAAGATTGGGGAGGAGCTTTATACCAATGTAAAAGAACTGGTACGAAAGGAAATCAATCCCAGGAATTCCTGGAGGGCATCCAGGGCATTCAGACTTCAGATCGGCGGTGAGATTGCAGCCAGGGCGCTGGAAGAAAGCATCCGTCTGCAGGGAGGTGACAGAGCATGAAAAAAGAAATGAGACTGGTACAATGTACAGTAAATGGACGGCCTGTAGCGGAATATGTGGATGTAAGAGAGTCTCTTCTGGATATGTTACGAAATCGTCTTGGACTTACCTCTGTGAAAAAAGGATGTGAGGTAGGAGAATGTGGTGCCTGTACAGTGATACTGGATGGAGAGACCATTGATTCCTGCATTTATCTGGCTGTCTGGGCTGATGGCAAAGAGATCCGTACCTTGGAAGGCCTGGAGAAGAACGGAGAGCTTACAAGGATCCAACAGGCATTTATAGAGGAGGGAGCTGTACAGTGCGGCTTTTGTACTCCAGGTTTCATTATGTCTGCCACAGTGCTCCTGGAAAAAGGGATTCCACTGTCCAGAGATGCTATCCGCAAGCACATGGCAGGGAATTTGTGCAGATGTACCGGATATGAGAACATTGTGAATGCAGTAGAAAAAGTAAATAAGGAAAATCTTCAGAATAATGAGTGAGCATTATATTATTGTAAGAGGTGGCGGTGACCTGGCCACTGGGGTGATCCACAGGCTTTTCCGGTGCGGATATAAAGTCCTTATATTAGAGTGTGAAAAGCCAAGTGCTATCCGCAGGAAAGTAGCTTTTTGCGAAGCTGTATATGATGGAGAAGCCTTTGTGGAAGGTGTGCTTTGCAGCAGGATCGAAGATATTAGCCAATGCAGGCAAGTGTGGGAAAAAAGACAGATTCCGCTGTTGGTAGATCCGGAGGCGGCATGCCTTAAGACCGGGCTGGATGGCCAGACACCAGCAGCTTTGATCGATGGAATCATTGCAAAGAAAAATCTTGGAACAAGGAAAGAAATGGCACCTGTAACCATTGGTCTTGGTCCAGGCTTTCTGGCTGGAGAAGATGTGGACTATGTGGTGGAAACGATGCGTGGACATGATCTTGGCAGGATCATAGAGGACGATTATGCACAGCCTAATACAGGCGTGCCAGGTATGGTAGGGGGAGTAAGCAAGGAGCGTGTGCTCCATTCTCCGGAGGCAGGGATCATCCATGTAAAGAGCCAGATTGCAGATCTGGTGGAGAAGGGACAGATTCTTGCCTATGTAGGAGAAGTGCCTGTACCGGCTTCAATCACAGGTGTGCTGAGAGGGATCATACGTGATGGATATCATGTCTTTAAAGGAATGAAGATTGCTGATATTGATCCCAGAAAAGAAGAAAAAAAGAACTGTTTTACCATATCAGATAAAGCCAGATGTATAGCAGGAAGTGTGATTGAGATCCTGCTTGGAGAGCATATACTTCCATAAAGGAGGAGCCGATGCATTATTCAGAATATTTTCTGGATCTTCTTGATCTGGATATCCAGAACGATCCAGTGATCGCTGTTGTTGGAGGCGGAGGGAAGACTAGCTTGATCTACCGTCTGTGTCAGGAGCTGACGGCTATGGATAAAACTGTGGTGATCGCTACAACCACGCATATGGAATGGGAAAAGGACAGACCATTTGCCAAGGATGGCAACAGGCACCAGGTGCTGGCGTGCCTGGAGCAATATAAATATGTGGTGGCAGCAGGACTGGATCCAGAGAAAAATAAGATAACAGCCTTGCCAGAACAACAGCTACGGGAGCTTAAAGATTTATGCGATGTAATGCTGATCGAGGCTGATGGAGCAAAACATAAACCATTGAAGGTACCAGAGGAATGGGAACCGGTGATCCCGGGGTTTGCACATATTGTGATCAGCGTGATCGGGCTGGACTGTCTTGGTCATCCTATTCGGGAAGTGACCCACAGAGCAGAGAAAACATCCGTATTTTTACAGAAAAATATGGATGCACCAGTAACTGGTGAAGATGTTGTAAAGATCGCATCATCTATACATGGTTTATTTAAGAATGTGGAAAAACGTATTTATCGTGTATACCTGAATAAGGCAGATGTACTGGTAGACCCGGAAGAAGCAGCCAACATTGCCAGATGCCTGGAAGAAAAGGGTACAACGGCTGTATGGGGAAGTATAAAAAATGAGACAGCATGAACTAACAGAACTTGCATTAATTTTACTGGCGGCTGGATATAGCCGCCGTTTTGGACAGAATAAGCTATTGTATCCTGTAAATGGAAAGCCTATGTATAGTTATGGATTGGATACATTAAAGAAAGCTGCAGGGTTGCTGAAAGTAAACTGTCAGGTGCAGGTTGTGACTCAGTATGAACAGATCCTGGAAGCATGCATCAGCCAGGGATTTCCAGTCTATATGAATCCGGCTCCTGACCTAGGGATCGCTTCTTCCATGCAGGTGGGACTGCAGCATAATCTTCACAAAGATGCATGTCTTTTTATGGTGGCAGACCAGCCTGGCCTTACAGCCGGCAGTGTAAAGGAACTGGTGGATGGATTTCTTCTTTCAGGGAAGGGCATGGGTGTGTGCTGTTTTCAGGAGAAAATGGGTAATCCATGTATTTTTGGCAGCAGGTATTACCCTCAGCTTTTAAAACTTACCGGTGACAAGGGCGGGAAGGTACTGATCCGTCAATATCCGGAGGATGTGTTTTATTATCAGATAAGGGATCCACAGGAATTACTGGACATTGATTATTCACCAGAACTGTCCGGCAGATCATAAGAAAACAAAAGGAGTTATCCGAAATGGGAGCGGAAGTGTAAGCACCTTTCTTCTCATTGGGATAACTCCTTTTTGATTACGTGGACGTTAAATGTATTGGTGATGTGATACCAGGCAACCTGTTTATTTCAATAAGTTACTATTACCAGGTTGTTTTATAGATGAATCAGGGTTCCTGTTTTCCCCTGGATCCCTTCTTTCGCCTTTTCAAGCAACGTGATCAGTGCTGTACGTCCGGAACCGGAGCCGGCAAAATCAATGGCTGCTTCTACCTTGGGAAGCATGGAGCCAGCAGCAAATTGGCCTTCTTTTACGTACTTACGAGCCTGGGATACTGTAAGGTCATTCAGCCATTTCTGATCAGGGGTGCCAAAATGAATGGCTACCTTTTCAACTGCTGTAAGGATGATCAGCATATCGGCATCCAGCTGCTTTGCAAGAAGACAGCTGGCAAAGTCCTTGTCAATCACTGCGGATGCACCTTTCAGATGATGATCCTTCAGGATTACTGGAATACCGCCACCGCCGCAGCAAATCACGATCTTATTGGCATCCACCAGGCTGTTGATGGCATCCTGTTCAACAATCTCTACAGGCTTAGGTGATGCTACCACACGCCGGTAGCCACGGCCTGCATCCTCGCGCATGATGTGACCATAGGCTTTTGCCTGATATTCGGCCTCTTCCTTGGTAAGGAATTTGCCGATCGGCTTTGTGGGATTGGCAAAGGCAGGGTCATCCGGATCTACCCTGACCTGGGTGACAACTGTTACTACAGGAGTGCGCATAAAACCACGCTTCCGCAATTCTTCCCTGAGTGCGTTCTGGAGATCGTAGCCAATATAGGCCTGACTCATAGCAACACATACGGAAAGAGGCGTGTTAGGCTGGGTATCATCCTCTCTGGAAAGGGCAGACATAGCATTATTGATCATGCCTACCTGCGGACCGTTTCCGTGGACAACCACCACCTGATGTCCTTCCTCAATAAGATCACAGAGAGCCCTGGCAGTAGTTTTTACAGCAATCATCTGTTCAGGAAGGGTATTTCCCAATGCATTACCGCCAAGAGCGATTACGATTCGTTTTCTCTGATACATACAAACCTCCCACTCCCCAACGGGGTATTATGCCATGATTCTGGGAGCTGCTTTCACTTCCAGCTTTTTCAGGATGTCCTGAGGATTCTCAAATTTAGACAGCATGATCATAGCTGCAATAACATAAGGTTTAAAGCTTGCTTCTTTGTAAAGCGGGATTCTGTAGCGGTCAAATACACTTGCATCAACCTCACCGGTTTCACAGCTTACACCTGTGATATCTGCAGGCAGGCAGTGAAGGTAAAGAGCTTTTCCATTCCTTGTGGTTTTCATAAGCTCTTCTGTGCATGCCCAGTCTTTATGCTCTGCATTTTGAGCAAGCAGTTCTTTTTCCAGTTTGTCAATGCCATCGAAATCACCTTCACCATAAAGGTTGGTACGCTTCTCCATGGCTGCAAACGGAGCCCAACTCTTTGGATAAACAATATCAGCATCTTTGAATGCTTCTTCCATGCTGTTGGTCTTTGTGAAAGAACCGCCGGAAGCCTGTGCATTCTTACGTGCGATCTCCTCAACCTCTGGCATTACATCATATCCGTCCGGATGAGCAAGAACAACATCCATTCCGAAACGTGTCATAAGTCCGATCACGCCCTGAGGAACAGAAAGAGGTTTGCCATAAGAAGGAGAGTATGCCCAGGACATAGCGATCTTTTTACCTTTCAGGTTCTCAACACCGCCAAATTCATGGATGATATGCAGCATATCTGCCATGCACTGGGTAGGATGGTCTACATCACACTGAAGGTTTACAAGAGTAGGACGCTGCTCCAAGATACCGTCCTGATTGCCTTCTGTAACAGAATCCATAAATTCTTTCTGGTAAGCATGTCCTTTGCCAATATACATATCATCACGGATACCAATCACATCAGCCATGAAGGAAACCATATTTGCTGTTTCGCGTACTGTTTCGCCGTGAGCGATCTGAGATTTCTTTTCGTCCAGGTCCTGTACTTCAAGGCCTAACAGGTTGCAGGCAGAAGCAAAGGAGAAACGGGTACGTGTGGAATTATCACGGAAAATAGAAATCCCAAGACCACTTTCAAATACTTTGGTAGAAATATTATGCTCTCTCATAAAGCGAAGTGCATCAGCAACAGTGAAAACAGCTTCCAGTTCATCATCGGTCTTATCCCATGTCCAGAAGAAATCGTTGTTGTACATTTCTTTAAAATTAAGGCTGTTCAATTTGTCAATATAATCCTGTAATGTTTTCATGATTATCATTCTCCTTGTATGTTTTATGATGGATTATCTGGTATACAGCCGGGACGCACAGGTGCGGATCCCGGCCCTGATTGCGGAAAAATAATTATTTGCAGTAATTGCCTGGAAGTGCTGCATATACAGCTGCACATCTTACAAGGTCATCTTTCCAGGTTCTTTCATTTGGAGCATGAGCCTGTGCCTCTGCACCAGGTCCAAAGCCGATGCATGGGATATTATTACGTCCCATAATGGTTACACCATTTGTGGAGAAGGTCCACTTGTCGGTAAGAGGACGGGATTTACGAAGCTGGGATGTTACATCATTGCCCTGGCGTTCTTCGCCATACAGTCCCTTGTATGCATCCTCAAGTGCTTTTGTAACCTTATGATCCTTGGGAATGACCCAGGTAGGGAAGTAGCATTCAATAGGATATACAAGTTCTGTCCAGGAAGGACGGGAATATTCGTACATGGAAACCTTTACATCGTCTCCGTATTTCTTTACGGAAGGAAGGGCACGGATCTCATCCAGGCAGCTTTCCCAGGTTTCGCCTGCGGTCATACGGCGGTCAAGGGATACAGAGCAGGAATCTGCAACTGCACAGCGGCTTGGGGAAGTAAAGAAGATCTCAGAAGTAGTAACAGTACCTCTTCCAAGGAAACGTGCTTCTTCCCATTCTGGATTGTATTTCTCATCCAGCATTTTAACCAGGCCTTTGATCTGTGTTTCATCAGCTGCATCATTTTCGTTGAGGGCACGTATATCCTGAAGGATATCAGCCATCTTATAAATAGCATTATCTCCACGCTCAGGAGCGGAGCCATGGCAGGAGATACCTTTTACATCTACACGGATCTCCATACGTCCACGCTGTCCACGATAAATACCGCCGTCTGTAGGCTCTGTAGATACAACAAACTCAGGACGAATCTTGTCTTCATGGATGATGTATTGCCAGCAAAGACCGTCACAATCCTCCTCCTGTACAGTACCGGTGACTACAACCTGAAATTTGTCATTTAAAAGACCAAGATCTTTCATGATCTTTGCACCATAAACAGCAGAAACAATACCGCCCATCTGGTCAGAGGTTCCACGGCCGCCGATCTCAGAGTCTGTCTCGTAGCCTTCGTATGGATCAAATTCCCAGTTATCTCTGTTACCAATACCTACAGTATCGATATGAGCGTCAAAACCGATGAGAGTCTGGCCGCTTCCCATGAAACCAAGGATATTGCCCATAGGATCGATCTGAACTTTGTCAAAGCCAAGTTTCTCCATTTCTTCTTTGATCCGCATCACATGGCCTTTCTCGCCACAGCTTTCTCCCGGGATTTTTACAAGATCCCGTAAGAATCTGGTCATGTCTGCTTTGTAGCCTTCTGCTGCTGCATTGATTTGACTGTAATCCATTTTTCTTCCTCCTGTATATGTGTAATATTAAATGAATAATTATGTTCTGATTATTTACTGAGAGACTGGGATGTGCCATAAAGACCGTCCCATACGATCTCACGGTAGCGTACCGGGTCAGTGTCTCCCTCTGTGGAGATCACAAGGATGTTGGAATCCGCATCCAGGTGAAGGGCTTCTTTAAGGTCTGCTGCATCTGCATCATGAAGCGCAGTGTAAACAAGGCCAAGCGGTACAGAGCCGGATTCACCGGAAATAACCTTAGGATCATCTCCAAGCGGGTTGGCATAAATTCTTGTAGCTTTTGCACTCATCCAGTCAGGACATGATGCAAATACGGAAACATGGTTCTTAAGGATATCCCATCCGATGGTATTGCCCTCGCCACAAGCAAGTCCAGCCATGATAGTGGCAAGGTCTCCGGTTACATTTACAAGATCACCGGTCTTTGCACAGGCAGAGCGGTAAAGGCAATCAGCTGCGCCTGCTTCGCACACCACCATGATGGGAGGATTTTCTTTATATTTGTTTGCAAAATAACCTACCACAGCACCTGCAAGGGAGCCTACGCCAGCCTGAACAAATACGTGAGTAGGCCGCACACCGGCTTCTTCCATCTGATGATCTGCTTCCAGAACCAAAGTGCCATATCCCTGCATGATCCAGGAAGGAATCTCTTCATAACCGTCCCAGGCAGTATCCTGGACAATGATCCCATGAGGGGTTTTGGCGGCTTCAGCAGCTGCCATCCTTACACAGTCATCATAGTTTACTTCTTCAATAGTAACTTCTGCGCCTTCTTTTGCAATATTGTCAAAACGGGTCTTGGTTGTACCTTTCGGCATCCGCACAACGGCCTTCTGTCCAAGGCGATGAGCTGCCCATGCAACGCCACGTCCGTGGTTGCCATCTGTAGCAGTAAAGAAAGTGGCCTGTCCGAATTCTTTACGAAGTTCTTCAGAAGAGAGAACATTATAAGGCAGCTGGCTGATATCTTTCCCAAGTTCTTTTGCAATATAACGGCCCATTGCATAGGATCCGCCCAGCACTTTAAAAGCATTCAGCCCGAAACGGTAGGATTCGTCCTTGCAGAAAATATTGTTTACGCCCAAAAAACTGGCCAGGGCAGAAAGCTTCTGCAGGGGTGTTACAGAATACTGGGGAAAGCTTTTATGGAATTCATTGGCTTTTGCTACGTTTTCCTCGGACATAAGATCCAGGTAGGAATCAGAAGACTTTGGCACCTGGTTCACAGTCCATTTCAATCCTTCTGTCATATGAAACAACCTCCCTTTATGTTTTTTTAAAATTTATAATTTCTTATTTCTATAATATCATAAAATAAATAATTTACAATAGAAATATGCAAAAATATTTAGGTATTTCAAAAAAAAATTAGGCTCATTGTCATGGGGTGGAAACTGTGGTAAAATAAACTGATGTTTTTGGGTAAATTATTCTGCAGATAACTGTACTTAGAGATGAGAGGAGAGATTATTATGGCCATATTAAGGGCTTTTCGTGCCCTTCGTCCTGTACCGGAGAAGGCGGCAAAGGTGGCTGCACTTCCGTATGATGTGGTGAACCGTGAAGAAGCCAGGGCGATAGGAAAAGCAAATCCGGATTCCTTTCTGCATGTGGATAGGGCTGAGATGGACCTGCCTCCGGATGTAGATCTGTATGACCCTTCTGTTTATCAGAAGGCAAAAGAAAACCTGGAAAAAATGGAAGAAACAGGAACTATGATCCAGGATCCTGATCCCTGCTATTATATTTATGAACTGGTTCGTAAAGGCAGGACCCAGACAGGGATTGCAGGCTGTGCATCCATTGACGACTATATGAATGGTGTAGTGAAAAAGCATGAGCTTACAAGGGAAGATAAGGAACTGGACCGTATCCGCCACGTAGATGTGTGTGATGCCAATACAGGCCCTATTTATCTTGCCTGCAGATATACACAGCAGCTTCTTTCTCTGATGGAACAATGGAAAGAATCCCACAAGGCAGTTTATGATTTTGCGGCAGAGGATGAAGTGATCCACAGGGTGTGGGTGATTGATGATGAGGATACCATCCGGAAGATTTCACAGGAGTTTGGTGATATCCCTGCCTTTTATATTGCAGATGGCCATCACAGGGCTGCATCTGCTGTGAAGGTAGGGCAGAAGAGAAGACAGGAGCATCCAGACTATACAGGTGAGGAAGAATTTAACTTTTTCCTTTCTGTTGTTTTTCCCTTTGACCAGCTTACCATCCTTCCTTACAACAGGATCGTAAAGGATCTGAATGGTCTGACAGAACAGGCATTCCTTGCAAGCCTGAAGTTTAATTTTGAATTAGTGGCTATGCCCGGATTTCCATGTAAGCCTGTGGAGAAGCATTGCATCGGCCTGTATATAGGCGGACAGTGGTTCCATTTGAAGGCATGGCCGGATGTATATGAAAAGAAGGATATTGTGGGGCAGTTGGATGTGCAGATCCTTCATGACAAAGTGCTGGCACCTGTCCTGGGGATCAAAGATGAAAGGCGGGATCCAAGGATACGCTTTGTAGGAGGCAATCGAAGCCTGAAACAGCTGGGAGAACTGGCAAAAGAAGAAGGTGGGATTGCATTTGCCATGTATCCCACCTCTGTTGAGGATCTGATGCAGATCGCTGATGAGGGTAAGCTGATGCCGCCCAAGTCTACCTGGTTTGAGCCAAAGCTTCGCAGCGGGATCTTTATCCACAAGCTGAAAGATTAAAGCTCTACCAAATGTCCGGACTCTTTATCATAGCGGCAGTATTTGCCGTTGCCGGAGATGAAAGGCTGGTATGTATTGGTCTTAACGTCCTTCAGATATACGATCCCTGTAGAGATCATATGCACCAGGGAGAACCGCTCGCTTAGGGAGGAGATCCACTCATAAGTCTTGTTGTGAGAAGAGTCTGCCATGACCAGATTATAGCCTCCATCGCAGGGCTCCAGTGAAAAATACACTTTTTCTGCATGGGCCGGGTCGTCAAAAACCTGGCTCAGGATATAAGAAGAAAAATGGTCCTTTACAAAATTATAAAAGCTGTCCATGGTATATGTGATCCCGGATACTTCATCTGTGATCCTGTCACCACGTTCCAGACGGGTTCGGATTACTTTTAGGACTTCAATAGTCGAATTGATGAATGAGATACCGGTATAGTCCAGGCTGTTGAGAAGTTCTTCGATCAGCTGTCTGGATAATATATTAGAGCGGACTGCTTCTTCGTACATTTCCTGATTCATAATGGCCTCCTTATAGGTTGTTTTTATGATTACAGTATAGCTGTTTTGGCAGGGGATTTCAAGGAGGGGAGAGAAGTGGAAGAGGAATTTATTTCAGGATTTTGCAGGACCATGAATGGAAGTAATACGGTATGCTGTGAATATGAGATCACAGATGGAAAGAAAAAGCTGACATTTATGGACTGTGCTTATAAAAGATGCGTAAACAGCGGCGCCTGTGAAATTTATAAAGAAGCCTGCGCTCTGGAAGAAAAGTGAAATCTCTTCCAGGCCGCAGGCCTTTTCTTTGGAAAATTACTTATTAACATCAATATAGCTGTATAGCGTATATTTGGAAATGCCAAAATAATTGGCTACCTTATCTCCTGACTTTGTAATAAGAAATGCCCCTGAATCATTTAGGAACTGGATGGCTTTTACTTTGTCATCCTTATTCATCAATGCAACTGGCTTGCCTGCAAGTGCTACGGACTCCTCAATCAAGCGATCCAGCAAATCATTCACATTGTGAGAGATCTGCTTTGGCTTTTCTTCCTTATTCTGTGGGGTGATCAGTGCGTGGAGCGCATTCTCGATCATGGTAAGCTTGGTAATATCATAATTGATCCCAAATACATAATGGAGAGATCCATCATCATCACGGATATAGGATGTGCTGCATTTCAGAATCTTGCCGTCACTGGTTTTCATCAGATAACCAGAGTGGTCAGAAGGTTCGCTGCCTTTGCGGTTCCGGTTGCGAATTACATCAAACACTGCATCTGAAGGCCCGTCCCCAATGCTGCGTCCTGTAACATGGCCGTTTACGATATAAACAATAGAGTGTTCAGGATCCTTGGTTTTCAGGTCATGGATCACAACCTCACAGTCAGGCCCGAATTCTGAAGCCAGATCCTGGGCGATTTGTTTTAAGACAGTCAGACGTCCCATAAAAGCTGCCTCCTTTTCTATAAAATAATGGTAACTGCTTAGTGCCTTTACGGCTGCCAGGCAAATGGTCGCTTGTCCTCCTTGTGTATGCACAGGTGGTCTCAGACCTGTTGATACTGTAATCATAGTATATCACAGGCGCAAAAAAATAAAAAGGATTTTCACAAAAAAAATGTGGAAAGCTAAAAAAAATTGTAAAATTAAAGGATATGTATGGAATAATCTGTACAAAAGTGCTATATTGAAGCAAACGGATATGATGCCTTAGGGCAACATGTTCATAATGGGGCCAGTCCCCGGGACAGTGGAATCATAAAACCTGAATGATAAGGAGGTATCACCATGAGATATTTACTTAAGAACGGAACGGTTGTGTCAGGAGAAAAGTCAATGAAAGCAGATGTACTGACAGATGGAGAGAAGATCCTTGCTGTCGGAGAGAAACTTCCGGAAGATGGGGCAAACGTTATAGATGTAACAGGAAAGCTTTTGTTCCCCGGATTTATTGACGGACATACTCATCTTGACTTGGATGTGGCGGGGACTGTTACAGCGGATGATTTTGAAACTGGTACAAAAGCGGCTCTTCTTGGAGGCACCACCATGGTGGTGGATTATGCGTCACAGGATAAAGGCGGCCATACATTAAAAGAAGGTCTGGAAAAATGGCACAAAAAGGCAGACGGTAAATGCTCCTGTGATTATTCATTCCATATGTCTATCGTGGAATGGAATGAAGAAACAGAAAAAGAGATCCAGGATATGATCGATGCCGGGATCACCAGCTTTAAGCTGTATATGACTTATCCGGCAATGATGGTAGGGGATGGGGATATTTACAAAATCATTAAGAAACTAAATAAAGAAGGATGCTTTGCAGGAGTACACTGCGAGAATGCAGAAGTGATCGATGCACTGTCCCAGGAAGCAAAGGCAGCAGGCAGACTGGGACCTGAGAATCATCCGTTGGTGCGGCCGGATACTATGGAGGCAGAAGCTGTGCACCGTTTGCTGGTAATCGCAGAAGCGGCTGGAGCACCTGTTATGATCGTCCATCTTACAAATCGGAAAGCTTATCAGGAAGTTATGGCAGCCAGGGCAAGAGGACAGATCGTATATGTGGAAACCTGTCCACATTATCTGCTGCTAGATGATAGTAAGTATTCACTGCCGGATTTTGAAGGAGCCAGATATGTATGTGCCCCTCCTCTTCGAAAAAAAGAAGATCAGGACTGCTTATGGAAGGCACTGGCAAATGGACAGATCCAGACAGTTGCCACAGATCATTGCAGCTTTACATTGAAGCAGAGGGCTCTTGGAAAGGATGATTTTACAAAGATCCCAGGAGGGCTTCCGGGAATACAGACAAGAGGAAGCCTGCTGTACACCTATGGAGTACGAATGGGAAGGATCAGCCAGGAGCAGATGTGCAGCCTGTTATGTGAAAATCCTGCAAAGCTTTATGGTGTATACCCAAGAAAAGGTGTGCTTGCACCGGGAAGCGATGCAGATATTGTAATATTTGACCCGGAAAAAGAAAGCAGTATTTCAGCAAAGACACATGCTTGCAATACAGACAATACCCCATTTGAAGGCTTTGCACTTCATGGCGATATTGACAGTGTTTTCCTTAGAGGAACCTTATGCGTATCAGGCGGCAGGTTGCTCAGGGAAAAACAGGGAACTTATATCCACAGGGATAAAAACAGCTTTCAGTTTTAAAGGCTTTGCGCTGGCATAATAGCAGATTTTAATCTCAGTCGAGAAGACTCCCACCTCTTTCAGGTGGTGAGTAACAGCAGCTCGACTTGAAAACACATATAGCCGGAGGCACAGGAAATGTATAGAGAAATATACCATATACTTGAAAAACAGGGAAAACTGAAAACAGTTTTGATCCTGGATGGAGAGCATCAGGGACAGAAGGCTTACAGGACGGACCTTGGATGGCAGGGGACGGATCCAAGGTTTGACTGGCACCCTTATGAAGAGGCATTAGATCAGATAGAGGAAACCGGAATCAAGCAGATCTATGGAGTATCTTTTTTTGTGGAAATCTACATGAAGAATCCAAGACTGATCCTTCTTGGAGCAGGTCATGTATCCTGTCCTACAGCAAAGATAGGTAAGATGTTAGGATTCCATGTTACTGTTATGGATGAAAGAGAGGAATTTCTTACAAAAGACAGGTTTCCCGATGCTGATGTACTGGTACCGGCTCCTTTTGAAGAACTATCTGCAAGGATCCCGGCATATGCAAATGCTTATTATGTGATCGTTACAAGAGGCCATGCGGGTGACGGTATCTGTGTTCGGCAGATTCTGGATCGGCCCTATACCTATCTTGGTATGATCGGAAGCAGGACTAAGGTACGGATCACTATGGAGAATCTGGAAAATGAAGGCTATACCAGGGAACAGCTGGAGTCAGTCCATGCACCCATTGGCCTGCCGCTGGGAGGGCAGATGCCGACAGAGATCGCAGTCAGTATTATGGCGGAGATCGTAAAGGTGAAAAACCAGCATTATATGGCATATTGTGATGAGGATGTACAGCATGCAGTGGAAGCCGGCCGAACAGGTGTAATGGTTACTATCATAAGCAAATCTGGCTCATCTCCCAGAGGAGTGGGAAGCAAAATGCTGGTTGGGGATGATGGAAAGACCTGGGGCAGCATTGGAGGCGGCAGGGTAGAGTATGAGGCGATCCGGTATTGCACACAAGTTGTTTCTCCTGAATGTGTATCCTATAATCTGTCCAATGCAGAACAGGGAAATCTTGGAATGATCTGCGGCGGTCAGGTGGATGTGCTGTTTGAAAGGATATGATACTCTAAGAATCTTTTGGGAAAATGGGTTGCATATTCTGAAATAATCATGTATATTAGTTGTAATACAATTTTAATAACTAATATGTGAATAATCAGCGCATTCATGCAGCTGAGTCAGGAGGAAATATATTATGAAAAAAACATTATTGGCATTGCTTGTACTGGGAGCCGCTATTGTGCTTCCAGGATGTGGGTTTGATGATGGAGCCGGTTCAACAGTAACAGTTGTGGAGATCACACCTACTCCGGAGCCAACACCTACTCCAGAGGTGACACCTACCCCAGAAGTAACACCTACTCCGGAGCCTGTTATTGTACAGACAGCAAGCGGTGTTAATGTTACCAAGCAGGACGGTGTATATACTACCAATACAGAAGTGAACCTTCGTGCAGATGCAAGCACAGATGCAGAGCTTGTTACAGGAGTTGGCGCAGGGGTCCAGCTTACCAGCACTGGTGTATGTGATAATGGATGGATCGAAGTGAACTATAATGGACAGACCTTATATGCGTCCGGAGATTATGTGACTGCAGTGGCAGCAGATCCTAATGCAGCAGCGGATCCTAATGCAGCAGCAGACTCTAATGCAGCAGCAGATCCTAATGCGGCTGTAAGTGACGGTACACAGGCAGATGCAGCTGTATCAGATGGTACTGTGCAGCAATAAGACAGAGCATTACAAAAATAATAATAATAATTGAGAAACGAACAGCACAGCCATTTGATGACCGTGCTGTTCGTTTCTTGTGTAAATAAAACATTATTTTGGATAAACCAGACGATCCGGGCGGATATCGTAAAGCACCTGCTCCAGATATTTCTTTGCCAGATATTTGGCCATGCCAAGATTCATATCCAAATAGTTGCCACAATCCCTGGCAGAAGCACCAGGTACTTCTCCTTCAAAATCGCGGATAAATTCAAAGGTTTCAATCATAAGGGGAACAATATCCCTGGATTCGTAGTCTCCATTTAAAAGAAGATAATTGCCGGTGCGGCAGCCCATTGGTCCCCAGTAGATCATCTTAGGACCAAATACAGGATGGTTTCTTAAAAAAGTAGCAGCCAGGTGCTCGATGGTATGAAGTTCAGCAGTGTTCATTACAGGCTCTTCATTAGGGGAAGTCATACGGATATCAAAGGTGGTGATCACGCTGTCACCTGCTTTGTCTTTCCTGGATACATATACTCCAGGCTGCAATTTGATGTGGTCTATGGTAAAACTGGTTATTTTTTCCATGTCAGATCCTCTCTTTCGATTTAAATGATAACAGGCTGTACACTGTCTTTTTTAATTTTAACAGAAAAAAACAGTTTTGCAATATAAAACAGCTGGCAGATAAAAGACCAGATAAAAATCATCTGTAGATATAAGCGGCAGATAAAAAGTAACTGCAACATTGACTTTAATGTGACAGAATGCTAAACTGACTAGGAATGAAAAAAGAAGGAGAAATCATTATGATCGACGGAAATAAAGTGTTGTTCAGCGGCATGCAGGCAACAGGAAATCTTACTCTGGGTAATTATCTGGGTGCTCTGAAGAATTGGGTGACTTTATGTGATGAATATGAATGCTTTTACAGTGTGGTAGATATGCACTCTATTACCATACGCCAGGATCCGGCAGTGCTCCGCAAAAGAGCCAGGAATCTGCTTACCCTTTATATTGCTGCAGGACTGGATCCAAAGAAAAATTGCATCTATTATCAATCTCACGTGTCCGGTCATGCAGAACTGGCATGGATCCTGGACTGCTTTACCTATATGGGAGAATTAAACCGTATGACTCAGTTTAAGGACAAAGCAGCCAAACATGCGGATAATATTAACAGCGGACTTTTTACATATCCGGTACTGATGGCAGCAGATATTCTTCTGTATCAGGCAGATGTGGTTCCGGTGGGGATTGACCAGATGCAGCATCTTGAACTTACAAGAAACATTGCAGAGCGTTTTAATAATATTTACGGCGATGTATTTACAATTCCGGAAGCGTATATCGGCAAGGTAGGTGCAAAGATCATGAGCCTTCAGGATCCTTCCAAAAAGATGTCCAAATCTGATGAGAACCCGAATGGAAGCATTTATCTGATGGATGATCCGGATACTATTATGAGAAAGTGCAAACGTGCAGTTACAGACTCAGAAGGATGCATCCTGTACAGGGATGAGCAGCCGGGAATCAAGAATCTGATCGATATTTACAGTGCATGCACAGGTAAAACACCGGATGAAACAGTGAAGGAATTCCAGGGTAAGGGATATGGAGACTTCAAGCCTGCAGTTGGAGAAGCTGTTGTCAGTGTGCTGAAACCGCTTCAGGATGAGTTCGCCAGACTTTCAAAGGATAAGGCATATATTGATTCTGTTATCAAGGGAAATGCAGAAAAGGCAAACTATTATGCAACAAAAACTTTGCGTAAGGTTCAGAGAAAAGTAGGCTTTCCTGATCGGATTCGATAAGAGTACAAAAAAACAGTCATTATAATATAATAAAAGTAATCTGGGAGGCATAATGAATATGAAACGTAAATATCTTGCAGTGCTTTGTGCAGCAGTGCTTTCAGCCTGCATGTTCACAGGGTGTGGAAACAAAGACACAGATAATAAGGAAACCGCAAAGACTGCATCCGAAGAGCAGCAAGGAACAGAAAAGGATGCAGAGAAGGCTGGTATTTCTGATGGTTCTGATACAGAAGATGTACAGGAGGGCAGCCAGGAGGAAGGCCAGAGCGGACAGCCTGTAGAGGATGCAGAAGATGCTGCAGAAGAAACCTCCCAGGAGCCGGAGAAAGCGGCAGATACTGGATCTTCAGAGGATGTAGTTACACTGGATGTAAGCAAGTCCCTTACCGGTACTCATGATGTGGAGATCAAGGTAAAGGATTATGGCACCATCGATGTACAACTGGATGCAGATACAGCTCCTATTACAGTAACTAATTTTATTAAGCTTGTACAGGAGAATTTTTATGATGGACTTACCTTTCACAGGATCATGGACGGCTTTATGATCCAGGGGGGAGATCCTCTTGGCAATGGTACCGGCGGTTCTGATCAGACCATTAAAGGGGAGTTCAAGAATAACAAGGTGGAGAATAACATCTCCCATAAGAGAGGCGTGATCTCTATGGCAAGGAGCAGTGATCCGGATAGTGCCAGCTCACAGTTCTTTATCGTGCAGACAGACAGCACCTTCCTGGACGGAGATTATGCTGCATTCGGAGAAGTTACCTCTGGTATGGATGTGGTAGATGCCATCTGCAAAGATGCCAAGCCTACAGACGACAATGGCACCATCCCGGCAGACCAGCAGCCTGTGATCGAGTACATCAAGGTTCTGGACTGATCTTCCGGGACTGATCCGTTTATTTCAGCCGGATCACCAGCACAGGCACCGGCGGATGATTGGGCCTGTTATAAAATTCACTTTTGATAACAAGATAACAGTGGGGATCAAGGCTTTTCAGCCAGCTAAGGACAGCATCATGCTCTTCAAAGCCTGTATCTCCCCCGCTGTAGATACAAAGAGACAAAAGCCCGCCTTTTTTCAGAAGCTTCAGCGAAGAAGAAAGAGCGGGTATACTTGTTTTTATCCTTGTAGATATGGTATGATCCCCACCTGGAAGATAGCCGAAGTTAAATACAATGCAGCTGACTGTATCTGGGGATGCATATGCTTCCATGTTGGAATGGGAATCCAGGATGCATTTGCAGTTCTGAAAGGGACTTTCTTTCAAAAGCTTTTCCTTTGTGTGATCCAGGGCGTCCCTTTGGATATCAAAGGCAAGTACATGGCCTGTACTTCCGCAAAGTCTGGAAAGAAGAAGGGTATCTGAGCCGTTTCCTGCTGTGGCATCTATGCACAGGTCTCCTTCCTGTACCTGCTCTTCTATAAAACGGCTGCACCAGCCGGTGATCTGTATATTTTTCATGGTGATCATTCCTTTCTCAATATGGTTTCACTGCTCTTTTTTTCTATTTTACCAAATGGGTAAAAAAAATTCCATTGCAATCCATTAATCCCTGCCGTATAATAAACCAGGATATTACCTGTGTACAGTAACACCATCATATCGAAATTTTACAGAGGAGGACGATTTATTTCCATGTTAAAAGACAAAACTGTGCTTCTGGGAGTGACAGGCAGCATTGCTGCATATAAAATCGCATATCTTGCCAGTGCGCTTGTAAAGCTTCATGCAGATGTACATGTGCTTATGACAAAGAATGCATGTAATTTTATAAATCCTATTACTTTTGAAACACTTACAGGAAATAAATGTCTTGTGGATACCTTTGACAGGAATTTTCAGTTTTCTGTGGAGCATGTATCTGTTGCCAAGAAGGCTGATGTGGTGATGATCGCACCGGCAAGTGCGAATGTGATCGGCAAGCTGGCCCATGGCATTGCAGATGATATGCTTACCACTACGATTCTGGCGTGCAGATGCAGGAAATTTATTTCCCCAGCAATGAATACCAATATGTTTGAGAATCCCATTGTGCAGGATAATTTAAAGATTCTTGCAGGCTATGGATACTCTGTGATCGATCCTGCAGTAGGATATCTGGCATGTGGGGATACAGGGGCAGGCAAGATGCCGGAGCCTGAGACGCTTCTTACTTATATTTTACAGGAGATCGGTGCAGCAAAGGATCTGAGAGGAAAGAAGGTTCTGGTAACAGCAGGACCTACCCAGGAGCCCATTGACCCGGTACGCTATATTACGAATCATTCCTCTGGCAAGATGGGATATGCCATTGCAAAGGCAGCTATGCTAAGGGGAGCGGAGGTAACTCTGGTCAGCGGACCGGTTGCCATTAAGCCTCCGGCTTTTGTAAAGCTGATCCCTGTTGTAACTGCCCAGGATATGTATGAGGCTGTGACCAGTATCAGTGACAGCCAGCATATTATCATCAAGGCTGCAGCAGTAGCTGATTATTGCCCTGCTACAGTAAGTGAGGACAAGCTCAAAAAACAGGATGACCAGATGTCCATTCCACTAAAAAGAACAAGGGATATTTTGAAATACCTGGGTGAGCATAAGGTGCCCGGGCAGTTTTTGTGCGGATTTTCTATGGAAACCCGCGATATGCTCAGTAATTCCAGAGCCAAGCTAAAGAAGAAGAACCTGGATATGGTAGCTGCCAATAATGTAAAGGTGGCAGGAGCCGGATTCCAGGGAGATACCAATGTGCTGACTCTGATTACACAGGATGAGGAAGTATCACTCCCGCTGATGAGCAAGGAGGATGCAGCCGGAAAGATCCTGGATAAGATCCTGGAGATTATGAACCAGGAGGTAACTGATTAACCAAAGGATGCGGACAAATTTATAATATCCGCAGATCCAGCACCGTATTGTATCCCGAAAAGGGAACGATAACAAGGAGGACAAAATGAAAAATCAACTGAAAACATCACAAATCACTATGCTTGGCCTGATGATCGCCATCCTGCTTCTTATGGCCTACACACCCCTTGGGTATCTGAATATCGGCCCGCTTGCCATCACCTTTAATGTGATTCCGGTAGCTATCAGTGCCATTGTACTTGGGCCTGCAGGCGGAGCTGTTGCAGGGGCAGTGTTTGGTATTACCAGCTGTCTGCAGTGTATAGGCGTTGGCGGCTCCAGTGCCATGGGTGCTACACTTTTTGCCATAAATCCTGCATTGGCTATTATTCAGAGATTTGTACCAAGATTTCTGGATGGTATTCTTCTTGGATATATTTTCAGAGGAACCCGTAAGAAATCCAAGAATGTTTACCTTTCTTGCTCTGTAACAGGCTTCTTTTCCGCATTTCTTAATACTCTGTTTTTCATGACAATGCTGGTTGTTCTTTTTGGCAACAGTGAGTATATACAGGGACTGATGGGCGGCCAGAATGTGATTGTGTTTATTTGCTCATTTGTTGGAATTAATGCTGTATGTGAGATGATCTCTTCTACTGTGATCACCGGAATGGTAGGCGCTGCACTTTATAAGGCAAGACTGCTCCCCGGCACAGCAACTGAGGGCACAGAAGCAGTAAAAAGAGATGCCGTAAGGCTGTAACCAGGAGGAAACATGATTTTTGCAATCGATATTGGCAACACAAATATTGTAGCCGGCTGTATTGATAAGGAGAAGACTTATTTTATTGAAAGGCTTTCTACAGTAAGAACAAAAACAGAATTGGAATATGCAGTTGACATTAAAACGCTTCTGGACATTTATCACATTAAGAAGAATGACATTGAAGGATGCATTATTTCTTCTGTTGTGCCTCAGATCACCAACGCAGTGAAGCTGGCTGCTGAAAAGATCCTGAAAAAAGAAGTGATGGTATTAGGCCCTGGCGTGAAAACAGGACTGAATATTATGATGGATAACCCCGGCTCACTGGGGGCAGACCTGGTGGCAAATGCTGTGGCAGGGATTGCAGAATATCCGCTGCCTCTGGCCATTATCGATATGGGCACTGCCAGTACAGTAAGCGTTGTGGATGAGAAGAAGCATTATGTAGGGGGCATGATCTTTCCGGGAATCAACATTTCCCTGGATGCCCTCACTGCACGAGCATCCCAGCTTAGTGGGATCAGTATTGACGCACCTAGAAGGATCATTGGGAAAAACACCATTGAGTGTATGAAAAGCGGTGTGATCTACAGCAATGCCGCTGCTTTGGACGGAATCGTGGAGCGGATCGGAGAGGAACTTGGGAAAGAACCCTTTGTAGTGGCAACCGGTGGCCTTTCCAAAAAGATAGTTCCCTATTGCAAAAAGAAGATCGTTCTGGATGAGGATCTTCTTTTGAAGGGGCTGATGATCATTTATGACAAAAATAAATGATTCATCTGGCAGAAGCCGGGGATTGTATCATTGGTCATGACAGTTCCTTTGTAAAGGCAGACGCAAAGTCCTGTGGAACAGGTGCAGTAAATAAAAGGGGACTACCGGTCACAGGATGGGTGAATTCCAGCTGATAGGAGTGGAGCGGCTGTCTGTGGATGATCTGGTAGTCCGGATTGTATAAGTAATCTCCTGGCAGAGGGAAGCCCAGATATTTCATGTGGACCCGGATCTGATGTGTCCGGCCTGTGTCCAGTCGGAGAGCAAGAAGTGAGCGCTTTGCATGGACAGCGAGGCGCTCATAGTGCGTTACCGCCTTTTCTCCATTTTGGAAGTCCACAATTCTGGTAATGGCAGATCCGTTTTCGCGGGCAATGGGAGCATCTATGGTGCCATGTTCGGGTGTGATCCCTGTGACAATGGCAAGATAAGTTCTTTTGATCTGCCGGGCTTTCATCTGCTGGGACAGTACAGCTGCACTGAGAGCATTTTTGGCAAGCACAAGGACTCCGGAAGTGTCACGATCCAGACGGTTGATACAACGGTATACAAAGGGCTGCTCTTTGGAAGCAAAATAATAAGAAACTCCGTTAGCCAGGGTATTTTCATAATTGCCGGCAGATGGATGAACCGGCATATCTGCAGGTTTATTTAAAACAAGCAGGTCTTGATCCTCGAACAGGATCTGCAAATCCATTTTTACAGGAGAGATCAGAGATGGAGGATCCATTTCCCGAAGGAGGATGGTAAGTATATCCCCTTCTTTTAACAGGGTATGACCAAAGCCACGGTCTTCATTCAGACGGATGCAGCCTGGGTCATTTTTCATCGAGGACAGAAGATGGCGAGAAAAGCCATGGCTTCGCAGGAAATCAAGGATCTCTACGCCTGCATCTTTGTCTGTAACAGAATATGTAAGGGTACGACACATAAGGTTACCTTTCTAAATGATTTTTTAATTACAGAATCATAGCATTTTCAGAAAGAAATAACAAGACTTCAGGATAAAAGACAGTCAATACAAAGCTTCATTAGAGGGAAAGGGAGTATATATGGAGCAGAAACATCTTTTTTCAAATAAAATGTTAAAAAGCATTCTGGTACCGGTCATTCTGGAACAGCTGTTGAATTCCTTTATGGGTACGGCTGATACCATGATGGTGAGTAATGTAGGATCTGCAGCTATTTCTGCAGTTTCTCTTGTGGATTCCATTAATGTGTTGTTGATCCAGGCATTCTCTGCGCTTGCAGCAGGAGGAACCATTATCTGTGCTCAGTATATGGGACAGCGTAATTATGAAAGGGCAAATAAATCAGCCAGACAGGTATTATTCATCATACTGTCCATTTCGGCTGCTGTTACTATTTTGTGCCTTCTTTTTAAAGATCCTCTGCTTCATTTTATCTTTGGAAAAGTAGATGCAGATGTTATGGAAGCATCTTCTGTTTACTTTCTGTTTTCAGCAGCTTCCTATCCTTTTATTGCACTGTATGACTCTGGTGCATCTATTTTCAGAGCACAGGAAAATACAAAAGGGCCACTGATCATTTCAGTAATCTCCAATGTGATGAATATTGTTGGCAATGCGATACTGATCTGGGGGTTTAATATGGGGGTGGCAGGAGCTGCCATTGCAACCCTGGTTTCAAGGATCTTCTGTGCAGTTGTTGTACTTTGGCAGTTAAGGAAGGACAGACAGCCTATTGTAGTCAGGGATTATCTGAAGATACGTCCGGATCGTAAATTGATCGGCAGGATCCTGGGACTTGGGATTCCTTCCGGGATTGAGAACAGTATGTTTCAGCTTGGAAAGCTTGCTATACAGTCTACGGTTTCCACGCTTGGTACAACAGCTATCGCAGCCCAGGCAATGACTAACAATCTGGAGATGTTAAATGGTACGGCAGCTATGGGAGTTGGGATCGGGCTGATGACCATTGTAGGAGAATGTATCGGAGCAGGCAGGGAAGATGAGGCTGTTTATTATGTGAAGAAACTGAGCTGTGTGGCTGAGATGATCATCATTGGATGTTGCCTTCTGGTATTTGCCCTTACAAAGCCTATCACCATTCTTGGCGGTATGGAGCCGGAAAGTGCAAGGATGTGCTTTCAGATGATGGCCTGGATCACAGTGGTCAAGCCGCTTGTATGGGTGGTATCCTTTATCCCGGCATATGGAATGCGTGCTGCCGGTGATGTGCGTTTTTCTATGATCACCTCTTGTGTAAGCATGTGGGTGTTTCGGTTCTGTTTATGCGTATTTCTGATCCGTGTTATAGGCATGGGACCACTGGCTGTATGGTTTGGAATGTTTACAGACTGGACCATCCGCGGCATCGTCTTTATTTGGCGTTTCCACAGCCGTAAATGGCTGAAACATAAGGTTGTATAGGGTGTGTAAAAGTTATCAGATAAGAGCGTACAGGCTGAATATAGCTTCAAAGAAGGAATCATATCACAGGAAAGGAAAAGGCATGCATAAAACAGGTCTGGAAGATTATTACGTCATTAAGGGACAAAAGAAAATGCGTTTTGGATATACCACAGGTTCCTGTGCAGCTGCGGCTTCAAAGGCTGCAGTAAAGATGCTTCTGTCCGGGAAAAAGGTGGAAGAAGTATCGATTATGACGCCAAAAGGGATCCGGCTTTCTCTGATTCCTGAGGATATTTGTATTGACAAAGACAAGGCATCCTGTGCGATCCGAAAGGATGGGGGAGATGATCCGGATACCACCAGCGGGCTCCTTGTGTATGCCTCGGCAGAAAAAATTAGTACTCCGGGAATCCTTATCGATGGGGGAATCGGTGTAGGACGGGTGACAAAGCCAGGATTATCCCAGCAAATAGGAGAGGCTGCCATTAATCCTGTTCCGCGGGCGATGATCAAAAAAGAAGCAGAAGAGGCTGCCCAGGAATGGGATTATGAAGGTGGTCTTAAGATCATCATTTCTGTACCTGAGGGAGAAAAGACAGCCCAGAAAACCTTTAATCCAAGGCTTGGCATAGAGGGCGGGATTTCCATTTTAGGTACCAGTGGGATCGTGGAGCCTATGAGCGAGAAAGCACTTATCGAAAGCATTCGTGTGGAGATGAGACAGCATTTTACCCAGGGAGAGGAATATCTTCTTGTAACCCCTGGAAATTATGGGGCAGAATATTTGAAAAATCATATGGATCTGCCATTTGAAAAAAATATAAAATGCAGCAATTATGTAGGGGAAACTATTGATATGGCCATTGATATGGGAGTAAAAGGCATTCTTTTTGTGGCTCATATTGGGAAGTTTGTAAAGGTGGCAGCAGGGATCATGAATACCCATTCTCATAATGCAGACGGAAGGATGGAGGTACTGGCAGCCAATGGGATCCGTGCAGGGTCTGATCTGGAGTGTGCCCGTAAGATCCTGGAATGCAATACTACAGATGAGGCATTACAGATCCTGGAACAGAACGGAATCTTAAAGCCTGCAATGGAGCAGGTGATGAAACGGATCCAGTTTTATCTGAATCACCGCTCTTATGATCAGATCCTTCTGGGAGCAGTGGTATTTTCTAATGTTTATGGCTATCTGGGAATGACAGAGGATGCTCCCTGTCTGATCCAGAAGATTCAAAAGGAGTATAAAGGAGAATTATGACCGGAAAATTATACGGGGTAGGAGTAGGACCGGGAGACCCGGAACTGCTTACGCTAAAAGCCCTAAGAATTATAAAAGAGGCAGATGTGGTGGCAGTGCCTGGAGAAATCCCAGAGCAAAGCATTGCCTACCGGATCGTTTACGGTGCATGGGAAGGAATCAGGGAAAAAGAACTGCTTGCTGTGCCTATGCCAATGACAAAGGACAAAAAGCAGCTGAAGGAAAATCATGAAAAAGGGGCACAGCTTCTTGGAAGACTTCTTGAGCAAGGGAAAAAGGTGGCTTTTCTGACTTTGGGAGATCCTACTGTTTATTCCACATATCTTTATGTACATAGGATCCTAACGGATCGGGGATATGACACACAGATCATCAGTGGTATCCCTTCGTTCTGTGCAGTCAGCGCAAGGCTGAATACAGGTCTGGTAGAAACAAGCCAGCAGCTTCATGTGCTTCCGGCCTCCTATCAGATCCGGGAAGGGCTGAAGCTTCCGGGAACAAAGGTGCTGATGAAGGCAGGACATAAGATGAAAGAAGTCAGGCAGCAGATCCAAAAGCTGGGGGAAGAAGCGGTGATGATCCGTAACTGTGGCATGGAAGACGAGCAGATCTTTGACAGTGTGGAAAAGATCCCGGATGATCCTGGCTATTATTCGCTGATCATTGTAAAAGATAAAGCAAACATATAAAGCAAACATATAAAGCAAACATATAAAGCAAACATATAAAGCAAACATATAAAGCAAACATATAAAGCAAACACATAAAAGGAGGACTGATCTATGGTACATTTTGTTGGAGCAGGTTCAGGAGCAGCGGATCTGATCACAGTAAGAGGAAAACAGTATCTGGAAGAGGCAGATGTGGTGATCTATGCAGGATCACTTGTAAATCCGCAGATTCTGGACTATACAAAGGATGTGTGCACCATTTATAACAGTGCCAAAATGACACTGGAGGATGTGATCTCTGTGATGGAAAAGGCAGAAGCAGCAGGGAAAACAACAGTCCGACTGCATACTGGAGATCCTTGCATTTATGGAGCTATCCGTGAACAGATGGATATTTTGGATGAAAAGAAGATCGCTTATGACTATTGTCCCGGAGTCAGTGCATTTTGTGGAGCAGCCAGTGCCCTGAACCTGGAATATACACTTCCGGAGATATCACAAAGTGTGATCATTACCAGAATGGAGGGAAGGACACCGGTTCCGGAAAGAGAGAGCATTCAGTCTTTTGCTGCTCATCATGCAACTATGGTTATCTTTTTAAGTACAGGAATGTTGGAAGAATTAAGCCGCCGTCTGATCGAGGGAGGATATGAAGCCGAAACTCCTGCAGCTATTGTATACAAGGCAACCTGGCCGGATGAGAAAAAATTCATTTGTACGGTTGGAACTTTGGCACAAACTGCAAAAAAAAATAATATTACAAAGACAGCTTTGATGATCATCGGAGATGCAGTGAAGGGTGCAAAGTATGACCGCTCCAAGCTGTATGACCCGGGATTTACAACAGAATTCAGAGAAGCAACTAGTACATCAGCTGGGAGATGACTCCCACCTCTATAGGTGGTGAGAAACAAGCTGGTATCAGTGGTGGGAGTCAATCCCCCAGCTGATATAGCCTCCGGCAGGATTGCAGAGGTGCGCAGGAGAAGTATGTCATGCAATTGCATGACGCGCACCTCGCAGCAAGAATGCCGAGGCATTCTTGAACGAAAACCATGTAATAGATAATCAACGAAAAGAGAGATGTCCAGGTGATAAGAAATGAAAATAGCCATGATATGCTACAGCCTGACAGGAGAAAGTACAGGGCTTCGCCTAAAAGAAGGCCTGGAAAAGCTGGGACACAGTGTACAGCTGTGGAAGAAAAGCAAATATCTGCCGGATTCAATAAAGGAGTCTTGTAGTCAGTGGACCGGCGACAGGTTTCTGGATTCTCAGGCAGTGATATTTATTGGAGCTTGTGGGATTGCAGTACGCAGTATTGCGCCTTTTGTAGCATCCAAAAAAACAGATCCTGCAGTTCTTGTAGTGGATGAATGCAGCAGATTTGTGATTTCACTGCTTTCCGGTCATCTGGGAGGGGCCAATGAACTGGCTGGGACAGCAGCAAAAATACTGGATGCCATGCCGGTAGTAACAACTGCCACAGACCTTCACCAGTGCTTTGCAGTGGATGTTTTTGCAAAGAAAAATGATTGTGGGATTCTCAATATGAAGGGTGCAAAAGAAGTGTCAGCAGCCCTTCTTGCTGGGGAAAAAGCAGGATTTTTCAGCGATTTCCCATGGGAAGGAAGTCTTCCGCCCGGACTGGTTTATTGTAAAGACAGGCAGGAAGCAAAGAAAAAAGGACTGCTTTTGGGAATCAGTGTAACGGTTTATAAGGAGCATACTCCTTTTGAGGAAACCGTTTATGTAGTACCAAAAACAGTAGCTTTAGGCATGGGCTGCAGAAAGGGAAAAGAGTCTGAAGCTGTGCTTCAGGCAGCAAATGAGATCCTAAAAAAGGCCGGGATTTTCAAAGAAGGGGTAAAGACCCTGACCAGCATTGATATCAAAAAAGAAGAGCCAGGCCTTGTGGCATTAGCAGAGCAGTGGAAGATTCCCTTCCAGGTATATACAAGTGAGGAACTGCAGGCTGTGCAGGGGGATTTTACACCCTCATCCTTTGTAAAAGCCCAGGTAGGGGTAGACAATGTATGTGAAAGAAGCGCCCTTCTTGCAAGTGGGGAAGAAGGGGTACTGATAGAAAAAAAGCAGGCGGCAGGTGGCGTGACAGCAGCTTTGGCAGCCGGAAACCGGAGGATTCATTTTGAGTAAACAGAAAATCTATGTGGTAGGCATCGGACCTGGCGCATACCAGGAAATGACCGGGGCAGCAGTGGCAGCCCTTGAACAAAGTGATGTGATCGTTGGATATACAGTATATATCGATCTTGTAAAAGAGCATTTTAGTGATAAAGCCTTTCTGACAACACCGATGAGAAAAGAAGTGGACCGGTGTGTGATGGCTTTTGAGGAAGCAAAAAAGGGACAGACTGTGTCTATGATCTGCAGTGGAGATGCAGGAGTATATGGTATGGCAGGATTGATCTATGAGATCAGTGAAAGATATCCGGATGTGGAAATTGAGATCATTCCCGGGGTCACTGCTGCCATTGGAGGAGCCTCTGTGCTTGGAGCACCTTTGATCCATGATTTCTGCCTGATCAGCTTAAGTGACCTTCTTACTCCCTGGGAAAAGATCCAGGCAAGGCTTCTTGGCGCATCCCAGGCGGACTTTGTGATCTGTCTTTATAATCCATCCAGCCATAAGCGCCATGATTATCTTCAGAAGGCATGTGATTTGATGATGACATACAAATCCCCGGATACAGTGTGTGGGATCGTGTCAAATATTGCAAGAGAAGGGGAAAACTCCAGGATCATGACATTAAAAGAACTGCGTGATACAAAGGTGGACATGTTTACCACTGTATTTATTGGCAATTCTCAGACAAAGGTGATAAACGGCAAAATGGTAACTCCAAGAGGATATAAAGATGTATAAGGTTCTTGTGTTTGCAGGTACAACAGAAGGATATGAGCTTTGCAGGTTCCTTGGAAAACAGAAGATTTCTGTATGCGCCCTTGTAGCAACTGAATATGGCACCCGCTCCCCAGGGGAATTGCCAGGGGTGGCGCTTCATGCCGGGCGTATGGATGAAAGTCAGATGGAGGCCTTTATCCAGGAAACGTCTCCGGAACTGGTGCTGGACGCCACTCATCCTTATGCAGCAGAAGTGACGAAAAATATCCGGGAAGCCTGTGACAATAAAAATACGGAGTATGTACGGATCCTGCGGGCACAGGGAAAACATGAGGATCAGGCGGTTTATACAGAAAGCATTCAGGATGCTGTGGAATATTTAAAAGGCACCAGGGGAAATATTCTGCTTACTACAGGAAGCAAGGAGCTTTTAGCATTTACCGGACTTCCGGATTATAGGGAGCGGGTGTACGCACGTGTACTTTCCCTTCCTTCCGTGATCAGTGCATGCAAGGAAATGGGATTTGAAGGAAAGCATCTGATCGGTATGCAGGGGCCTTTTTCCAGAGAATTAAATGAAGCTATGCTCAGGCAGTTTCAGTGTGATTTTCTTGTCACAAAAGATACCGGGATGGCAGGAGGCTTTCAGGAAAAGATCGATGCGGCTTTAAACTGCCATGCAGTTCCGGTGATCATTGGGCGTCCCATAAAGGAGCAGGGGCTGACTGTTCTGGAATGTAAACGTTTTTTGCAGAAGCGTTTCCAGATTGTGGCAAAGCCAAAGGTTACTGTGCTTGGGATTGGGATGGGTTCTGAAGAAACACTTACTATCCAGGGAAAAAGGGCAGTTCAGGAAGCAGATCTTGTGATCGGAGCCAGAAGGATGGCAGACAGCGTAGGGATGCCAGGTCAGAAAGTGGTATATGAGTACCGCAGCGAAGCGATTCTGAAGTACATTGAAGAGCATCCGGAATTTGAAAATATTCTGATCGTATTATCCGGAGATGTGGGATTTTACAGTGGAGCCAAAAAGCTTCTGGAAGGTCTTGGCAGTGACACACAGGTGATCTGCGGGATTTCTTCAGTTGTTTATTTTATGTCCAGGATCCACATGTCCTGGGAGGATGCAAAGCTTTTAAGCGCACATGGAAAGAATTGTAATCTGATCCACTATATTTGCCATTACCGAAAGGTTTTTGCTATTCTTGGCAGTGGCCGGGAAATCGGAAATCTGGCTGCAAAGCTGGTTTCTTATGGCATGTCAGATGTGATGCTGTATGTAGGAGAGAAGCTTTCTTATCCTGAGGAAAAAATATTTGCAAAAACAGCAGGAGAGCTGATCGGATATGAAGGGGATGCTTTATGTGTGGTCTGCGCCTGTAATCCGAAAGCAAAGCCTATGCTTTTGGTGTATGGTATCCGGGATGAGGAATTTATCCGTGGCAAGGCACCAATGACAAAAGAAGAGATCCGTACAGTTTCCCTTTCCAAGCTTCAGCTGCCAAAGGATGCCATATGCTATGATGTGGGGGCAGGTACAGGCTCCCTGTCTGTGGAAATGGCTTTAAGAGCCTTTGATGGAGAAGTATATGCAATCGAAAAAAAGGATGAGGCGGCAGAACTGATCCATGAAAATAAAATGAAATTTGCAGCAGACAACCTGGAAGTGATCAAGGGAGAAGCACCGGAGGCTCTGAAAAGTCTGCCTGCACCTACCCATGTATTTATCGGAGGTTCTTCAGGAAATCTTTCCCAGATCGTAGATCTGCTTATGGAAAAGAATCCGGAAGTACGGATCGTGATCAACTGTATTACTTTGGAAACTGTAGGGGAGGCTTTGCAGGTGATAAAGAACCAGCAGTTTACAGAAACAGACATTGTGCAGATAAGCGCTGCAAGATCCAAAGAAATCGGACGTTACCATATGATGATGGGAGAAAATCCTATTTATATCATCACCTGTCAGAAGAGGGAGGAAAAGAAATGAAGATCCCCAGGATCCTTTTTGCAGCAGGGGCTAGCGGAAGCGGAAAAACCCTGATCACCTGCGGATTTTTACAGGTGCTTGTAAACAGAGGGCTCAGAGCAGCTTCCTTTAAATGCGGGCCTGATTATATTGATCCCATGTTCCACAGCAAGGTGATCGGTACCAAATCCAGAAATCTTGACACCTTTTTTACATCTCCATATGTTACCAGATATCTGCTTCAGGAAAATGCAAAGGACTGTGATCTGGCTGTTATGGAAGGCGTTATGGGATATTATGACGGAGTGGCAGGCACGACCACAAAAGCCAGTGCTTATGATCTGGCAGATATTACGGATACTCCGGTGATCCTGATTGTAAACAGCAAAGGGATGAGTGTTTCTCTGGTTGCCTATATCAAAGGGTTTCTGGAATATAAAAAGAACAGCCACATTAAAGGCGTGATCTTTAACCAGATGTCGGCCATGTTGTATCCAAGGATGAAAAAACTGGTTCAGGAACAGCTGGGAATCCAGGTTCTTGGCTATGTGCCAAGGGTGGAAGACTGCCTGATTGAAAGCCGTCATCTTGGTTTGATCCTTCCAGAGGAGATCCCAGGACTGAAACAGCGGCTTTACAAGCTTTCCCAGATCCTGAATGATACCCTGGAGATTGATGAGATCCTGAAGCTTGCCGCGGAAGCATCAAAGATTGATGTACCAGATAAACTGGAAAAAGTGGATCCTTCTTTTGGATGGAGTTTACCAAAGAAAGAAAAGAAGCTTCGGATCGGACTGGCAAAGGATGAAGCCTTCTGTTTCTTTTATGAGGATAATTTCAGACTTCTTCAGCAAATGGGAGCAGAACTGGTGCCATTTTCACCAATTCATGACAAGAAGCTTCCGAAGGATATACAGGGACTTTTGTTGTACGGCGGTTATCCGGAGCTGTATGGTAAGCAGCTGGAGGAAAACCAGGAAATGCGTCAGCAGATCCGGGAAGCCATTTATGATCAAATGCCGGTTCTTGCAGAATGTGGAGGCTTTATGTACCTGCATCAGCAGATGGAAGGTATGGATGGGAAGCTTTATCAGATGGCAGATGTGATAAAAGGAAAGGCATACAGAACACCAAGGCTTACCCGGTTTGGCTATATTACTCTGGAACAGAAGCTTTCTGTGCTTGGACATACGGATCTGGGAAGCATACCTGCCCATGAATTTCATTATTTTGATTCCAACAGCTGTGGAGAAGCCTTTCATGCATCAAAACCGGAAAGCTTAAGAGGCTGGGAATGTATTTGGGGCAATGACCGTATACTTGCAGGATTTCCTCATTTGTATTATTATGGAAATCCACGGATACCACAGGCCTTTCTTGAAAGGTGCCTTGCGTTTCGCCAGGAAAAATCCCTGAAAAACAAAGGAGATCAATGAAAATGCTGAGAATACTTGCACTTCCCCTTGGATTCGTTCTGGATCTGATACTTGGAGATCCATCCTGGATCAGACATCCGGTATGCTGGATCGGTGATTTGATCAGTGCATTGGAAAAAAGACTTCGGAAGATTTTTCCGGATACTCCAGGCGGACTTCTGACTGCAGGGATCGTGATGGTTTTTATGGTATGTGCAGTCTGTTATTTTCTGCCCTTTGCCATTCTTTATATATTATATAAGTTTGTACCTGTGGCTGCTTTCCTTCTTGAAACTTTCTGGTGCTATCAGCTTCTTGCAGCCAGATCACTGAAGCAGGAAAGCATGAAGGTGTATGACAGACTGGTAAACGGCACCCTGGATGAAGCCAGATATGCGGTTTCCATGATCGTTGGACGGGATACGGAAAGCTTAAGTGATACAGGAGTTACAAAGGCGGCTGTGGAAACAGTGGCTGAAAACGCTTCTGACGGAGTGATTGCACCTATGCTTTTTATGGCTATTGGCGGTGCACCGCTTATGTTTTTGTACAAAGGCATCAATACTATGGATTCTATGGTTGGTTATAAAAATGACAAGTATCTGTATTTTGGCAGATGTGCTGCAAAGCTGGATGATGTGGCTAATTTTATCCCGGCCAGGCTTTCCGGATGGCTGATGGTAGCAGCAAGTGGACTGACCGGCTTTAACTGGAAGAATGCAGCAAGGATCTACCGAAGGGACAGACGCAATCATGCAAGTCCCAATTCAGCCCAGACCGAAGCGGCTATGGCAGGAGCCCTGGGTGTACAGCTGGCAGGCAATGCGTTTTATTTTGGAAAGCTGTATGAAAAGCCCACTATAGGTGATCCGGACAGGACTGTAGAATATGAAGATATTCCAAGGGCAAACCGGATCCTGTATGGGACTGCTGTTCTTGGAATGGCAGTTTTTACAGTGCTTGGATTCCTGATTAGATTAGCCTGAAGATTTGGAGGAACAGATGAATAATCATGTGCATGGCGGAGATGTTTATCATTACAGGGATTGCCTGGATTTCTCAGCAAACTGTAATCCGCTGGGAACACCAGAAAGTGTAAAGGCTGCGGCAAGGGATAGCTTGGAGCGAATCTATGAGTATCCACAGGTAGGCTATCAGCCTTTGAAAGAGGCAATCGGAAAATATGAGCAGGTAGATCCTGACTGGATCATCTGCGGCAATGGGGCAGCTGAGGTGATCTTTTCTGTGTGCAGGGCAGGAAAGCCAAAGAAGGCGCTGGTCACAGGTCCTTCCTTTGCAGAATATGAACAAGCATTGCAAGGTGTGGGATGTGAGGTGGATCATTTTTGGCTGGAAGAGGAAGAAGATTTTCGAGTTAAAAGAGATTTTTTGAAAGCTCTCCGGCCGGAGCTGGATATTGTTTTTCTGTGCAATCCTAATAATCCTACAGGTGTTCTGATGGATCAATGCCTTCTTATGGAAATACTGAAAAGGTGCAGGGAACTGGATATTTTTCTTGTAGTGGATGAATGCTTCCTTGATTTTGTGGAAGAGCCGGCACTTTATACGCTGAAGAATGTACTGGGAGACTACAGGAATCTTTTTATTATAAAGGCATTTACCAAAAGGTATGCGATGCCAGGCTTAAGACTTGGGTATGGGCTTTGTGCAAATACAAGGCTGCTGGAAAAAATGACAGAAGAAAATCAGCCATGGAATATTTCCACACCAGCCCAGGCAGCAGGGATGGCAGCTCTTTTGGAAAATTCATATGTGGAGGCCGGAAGACAGCTGGTTTTTAAGGAAAAAGCATATTTAAGGGAGAGACTTACCAGGCTGGGACTTAAGGTATATCCATCGATGGCCAATTATCTGTTTTTTAAGGGCCCGGAGGATCTTTTTCAGGCCTGCCTGCAAAAAAAAGTGCTGATCCGGGATTGCAGCAATTATCCCGGTCTTTCTAAGGGATATTACCGGATTGCCGTGAAAAAGCATGTACAGAATGAAATACTGGTAAAAGCATTGGAGGAAATATGGCAAAAGCGATTATGATACAGGGAACCATGTCAAATGCAGGAAAAAGCCTTCTTGCAGCTGGACTTTGCCGGATCTTTCGGCAGGACGGATATTCGGTGGCCCCCTTTAAATCACAGAATATGGCATTGAATTCCTTTATCACTGAGGAAGGTCTGGAGATGGGCAGAGCCCAGGTGATGCAGGCAGAGGCAGCAGGGATCCGTCCTTCAGTAAAGATGAATCCCATCCTTTTAAAGCCTACCAATGATGTGGGCTCCCAGGTGATCGTAAACGGAGAAGTGCTGGGGACTATGAGCGCCAGGGATTATTTTAAATACAAAAAGAAGCTGGTGCCGGACATTATGAAGGCTTATCAGGAATTGTCTGATGAATACGATATTATTGTGATCGAAGGCGCAGGCAGTCCGGCCGAGATCAATCTGAAAAATGATGATATTGTTAATATGGGAATGGCTAAAATGGCAAAAGCACCAGTGCTTCTTGTAGGAGATATCGACCGGGGCGGTGTGTTTGCCCAGCTGATCGGTACTGTAGACCTTCTGGAGCCTTCCGAGCGTGATATGGTAAAGGGGCTGATCATCAACAAATTCCGGGGAGACAAGACCATTCTGGATCCTGGTGTAAAAATGCTGGAGGAGCGAAGCCACATCCCGGTGGTAGGAGTTGCCCCGTACATGAATATCCAGGTGGAGGATGAAGACAGTCTGACGGAACGGTTTGACAGGAAGCAGCCGGCAGGTCTGATCGATATTGCAGTGATCCGTGTGCCCAGGATTTCCAATTTTACGGATTTTAATCCTTTTGAAAGTGTAGAAGGGGTATCCCTGCGTTATGTACAGCATGTGTCTGAACTGAAGAATCCGGATATGATCATTCTTCCAGGAACGAAAAACACAATGGAAGATTTGCTGTGGATGAGGGAAAACGGTCTGGAAGCAGCTGTTCTGAAGGCTGCAGCTGCAGGCTGTATCGTATTTGGGATCTGCGGAGGATACCAGATGCTGGGAGATACATTAAGTGACCCTTATCATGTGGAGGCTGGCGGAAAGATCCGGGGTATGGGTCTTTTGCCTATGGATACAGTATTTGCCAGCAAAAAAACAAGAACCCGTGTTACAGGGCAGTTTCTTCCAATGCCAGGTACCTTTGCTGCATTGTCAGGAGTAAGCCTGGAAGGTTATGAGATCCATATGGGAGAATCAGTAAGAAAAGAGGGGATATTGCCCGCAACAAAGCTGATGGTGGCCGGAAATCAGCCGGAAGAAAAAAAGACAGAAGGTGCTTTTCATGAAAATGTATGTGGAACCTATGTACATGGGGTGTTTGATAAAGAGGAAGTTGTGGAGACTTTGATCCGGATCCTTGGAGAAAGAAAAGGGATAGATGTATCTTCTATGACAGGCATTGATTTTGCTGCCTTTAAGGAAACACAGTATAACATCCTGGCTGCGGAGCTTAGAAAGCATCTGGACATGAAGAAAATATACAGCATATTGGAAGAAGGGGTGTAACTTATGATAAAGGTGGAACTGGAAAATGTTAAGCCTATGGATATCGAAAAAAGGAGCTTTGAGATCATAACCTCAGAGCTTGGGGATGTGCAACTGGTTCCTGGAACAGAGCTGATCGTTAAACGGTGTATCCATACAAGTGCGGATTTTGATTATGCTCAGAATCTGAAATTTTCAGAAGGGGCAGTACAGCATGCCCTGGATGCAATTAAAAACGGAGCCTGTATTGTAACAGATACCCAGATGGCAAAAGCCGGGATCAATAAAAAGGCATTGGCACGGTATGGCGGAGAAGTGTACTGCTTTATGTCAGATGAGGATGTGGCACAGAATGCCAAAAAAAACGGCACCACCCGTGCCACTGCAAGTATGGACAAGGCAGCAGGCCTTTCAAAACCGCTGATCTTTGCTGTTGGGAATGCACCTACAGCTCTTGTAAGGCTGTATGAACTGATCGAAGATGGCTTCTTGAAACCTGAGCTGATCATTGGTGTTCCGGTAGGATTCGTAAATGTGGTCCAGTCAAAGGAGCTGATCATGAAAGCTCCGGTTCCCTATATCGTTGCCCAGGGAAGAAAGGGCGGCTCAAATATTGCAGCCTGTATTGTGAACGCTCTTTTATATATGATCAATAATTCAAGAGACTGAAAGACTTTGCAGGGTTTCTTTCAGTATATGACAAGCCGGGAGAAAATCCTGGACTTCCATAGCTGAATAGGACAACAGGAAGGTTTTTGTATCTGCCGTTTCAGACAGCACAGGGATACGAAGACCTTTTTTTTCTGTTTCTTTGTGAACAATATCGGTACTTACCACACAGGGTAGGGTCAGGGCAAGGCTTGTGCCTGCAGGCCCCATTTTTATGCTGTATTCTTTGCCGAAAACTGTGGAAAGTATCTGGCACAGCTGCTTTCCTTTTTGGGCATATAATCGTTTCAGCTTTCTGGTCTGGGAAGCAAGATGTCCGTCTCTGATAAATTGGCACAAAGCGATCTGCTCTGCTTTAGAGGCTGTCTGATTGTAAAAATCAGCTTTTTTTCGGTAAGCATCCAACAAAGATGGGGGAAGGACCATAAAGCTGATCCGGATGGAAGGAAGGAGAAGTCTGGAAAAAGAGCCAATATATACTACATTCTGTCCGCCGGAAAGACCAAACAGGGAGGGCGTTGGCTTTTGCAGATATACAAACTCATTTTCATAATCATCCTCTATAATCAGGCTTTCTCGCTGGCTTGCATACTCAAGCAGCTCCAGGCGTCTGGAAACGGGCATGATCTCTCCCCATTTGGTCATATGAGCCGGGGATACGTAGATGACCTGGCTGTTCTTATCCCTGTAATGGAGCTGAAATCCAAAATCCTGAAATATGGTAGATCCTTGTACAAAGGAGGGATTAGGAAAAGAAACAGAGTGGTACCTGCTTTTCAGAAGCGGGCACAGTACCTGAAGAAGACACTGCACACTGGCACCTACCACAATATCATCGGGGGAGCATTGAATATTCCGGCGATGTCTTATGTAGTCAGCCAGCACCTGTCTGAGATCCGGCTCCCCTTGTACTTCGCCGTAGGTCAGCATTCGCTGATCCTGCCGCAGGGCACTTTTGATATACCTGCTCCAAAGGTCGAAACGGAAGCTTTCTCTGTCTACGCCTGCAGAGGAGAAGTCAAACCGGACATTTACGCTCTGGCTGTACCTGGAACTGGCCTTTTGGCGTTGATGAACAGAGATTTCAGTTACATAGTATCCACTTTGGGCTTTGGCAAGGATGTATCCGTCTGCAGCCAGCTGAAGATAAGCATTTTCTATGGTAGTTCTGCTTAATTTCAATTCCTGGGCACATTTTCGCAGGGAAGGCATTTTGCTGCCTGGCAGCATTTTACCGTTTTGAATCAGGTCACGGTAATATCGGTACACTTCCAGATATAAATGATCAGTTGTTTCTTTTTTATCTAATTGAATCATAGCTGTCCTCTTAAAAATAATTAAATTTGGATATTTATTAAGATACACTTAGGTGATATTCTACGATTAAAGTATTGTGGGAGTGCAAAGCACGGAACAATCCGTGTAATCATGATCTTGGTGTTTTGACACCAAAATCATTCTATATCACACTGAAAAAAAATACAAGGAGAGATCGTAGCTGCTTCATACCTTTGCAGTTACGAGAAATTAAATATTGAAAAAAATAGCAGTTTTAAATGATTTGTCCGGACTTGGAAAGTGTTCTCTGACAGCAGCTATTCCGGTGATCTCTGCCATGGGTGTGCAGGCCTGTCCTCTTCCTACAGCAATTCTTAGTAATCAAACCGGATATGCCTCATATTATTGTGACGATTATACACAGCATATGGATGCGATTATGGATGAGTGGGAGAAACGGGGGTTTCGTCCAGATGGAATCTATACAGGATTTCTGGCAGGAGAGAAACAGGCAGACAAGATTCTTGAGTTTATTCATCGATTTTCTTCATCAGACACAAGCATCCTGGTAGACCCGGTGATGGGAGACCAGGGAAGGGCTTATGATATTTATTCTCCGCAGCTTTGTGAGAAAATGAGAGCCCTGATATCCCAAGCCCAAGTGATCACTCCTAATCTGACAGAGGCATTGCTTTTACTATACGGGAAAGAGGAAATGGAAAAGAAATGGGCGTCCCTTTTGCAGCTTTCAGGTAAAGAATACCTAAAAGAGATAGAATCACTGGGAAGCAGGCTTCATGAACAGTACCAGGTGCCTGGGATTGTGATCACAGGAGTGGACGATCAGGATGGAGAAATAAAGCAGATTGGCAATCTGATTTGGGAAAATAACGAAGAAACATGGGTTTTTTCTGAGAAAACAGGAGGCAGCTATTCTGGTACAGGCGATCTTTTTGCATCTGTTTTATGTGGTGGGATGGTGCAGGAAATCTGCTTAAAAGCACTTGTTCATAAAGCAGTCCGTTTTCTTGAAAAGGCGATCCGGGATGCAGTAAAGGAAGGTACGGACCGAAACGACGGAGTTTGCTTTGAAAAATATCTTTATACATTATGGGAGGATTAGGACTATGACAGATATTGTATATCATTATAATCATCAGGTGTATTTTAATCTGACAAATAAATGTCCATGCAGATGTACCTTCTGTATCCGAAATAATGGAGACACAGTAGGGGAATCTGGGAATCTGTGGTTTTCCAAGGAGCCTTCTCTTGAGGAGATCATCCCGGCGATAGACAGGTTTGATTTTACCGGATGCAGGGAAGCTGTATTTTGTGGGTATGGGGAGCCTACCATGGTACTTGACAAGCTGGTGGCAGTAAGTGAATACGTAAGGAAAAAATATGATTTCCGTCTGCGATTAAATACCAACGGATTAAGTGACCTGATCCACGGAAGATCTACGGCAGAAGAGATCTGTAAGGCTGTAGACTGTGTTTCCATCAGCCTGAACATGCCGGACGCAAAATCCTATAATGAAGTGGTACGTCCTGCTTATGGGGAGAAGTCCTTTGATGCTATGCTGAAATTTGCCTGCGACTGCAGAAAATATCTGGATGATGTAAGATTTACAGTAGTAGACTGTATCGGAGAAGAGAATATACGTAAAAGTCAGGAATTGGCAGATTCCCTTGGTATTCCGTTACGTGTCCGTATCTACTCCGCAGGCTGAATATAGTAAAATTATTATTGGTAAATCAGCGATGTGATTCATTGCATTGCATAAAAGAATAGGGGTATATATCATGCGAGGCTTTCGTAGATTTCGATTCGTGCTAGCTTCTCTGTTATTTGCCGTGTTTGAGCACGTAAGTGCGAGTTTGGCAAATGACAGAGATAATAAGCATACGAGAGAAATCCGAAAACGAAGCCCTGATATATAACCCTATCTTTTTTGCATAATGCAATAAGTATATGTATAAGATTTGCCAAGTGATGATTTTTCTATATCTGGCACCCATCCCTTCACCGCTGTATTGACATTCCATTCTTTCACGATTAAAATGTTATCCAGAGCAGGACATACAAAGGAAGCAGGAGATAACTAGTCAACTATCCATCACCTAAAGGTAATGGGCTTGTAACTGCCCAGTCGTACTAACGGCTTGCACCTCCGACCTTTAATCCCCGATAGATATTGCTATCTAAAGTGGCGTTACATCATAGGGTGGTTGACAGCACCCTTTGTAGCAGAGTTTACTCTGTTACAACTGTATTAGGTACTTGGCTATCTGCAAGATAGTCTATTCCCATACGATACAGATTCATAGCTCCAATGCGGTCATCATTAGATTTGTAACCACAGTTTTTGCAAGCAAACAGATGTATCTTCTTATTGCGGTTAGACTTTTCAACGTGTCCGCAACAAGGGCAGCACTGACTTGTATAGCGAGGGTCTACCTTAATAACAGAAGACTGATTCTGTTTTGCTTTGTAGATTAGTTTTTGCTCAAGGTCATAGAAAGACCATGATACAGAAACATAACGGTCTTTTGTTTTAACACGTTCTGTAGCATTACGAATACCTGACAAATCTTCCAATACAAAGAGAGTGTGCTTTGGGTTATTAGTGGCGAGTGCCTTTGATACCTGATGGTTAATATCCTGCATCCAACGGTTTTCTCGCCCACCAATAGCTTTAATTCTACGTCTTGAAGATGGTGTCTGTCGTATTTGGAGTTCTTTACGAAGTTTGGAATAATTAGCACGTTTTTGCTTTATAGCCTTACCGCTAACAAATCCAGACTTGTGTTTGCTGTTATAAGTGACAACAACAAAGTTAATGCCTCTGTCTATGCCCACAACGTTACAGATGTCAGAAATATTACTTTCTTCTACATCATAGGTTACTGGTATGTGAAGATAGTACTTGCCATGCTTATTTACAAGCTTAGCTGTACCAAACTTATAAATCGTATGGTCAAAATATTTAGACATTCCATTTGCAAAATAAGGCAACTTCACACGACCATTAAGTGTGTTAACTGAAAAACAGTTTTGTGTTAAGGAATAATCTCTGTTCCAAACCAAATCATACTGAGGCTTTTTGAACGAAGGTTTAATCCATTCGTTTTGATTTTCGAGAATGGTTTTATACTTTGCAATAACTGTCTTGAATACAGACTGTACCATTTGCGATTTAAGGTTAAACTTTTCTCGTAAAGTAAAATACAAAACCTTATTAAGTGAAAACTGCTTTAAGTCGTGAGTACGGAATACATAGTCTGAAACATAATTACAGGCATCACGATAAACAGACATAGTTTCATCAAGCAAAACTTTATCTGTTTCAGCTGCGATTATTTGAATTTTAGCTGTAATAGTCATCTGTTCCATAGATGTGCTCCTTCTATAGATATTTCACTAAATATATTATATAATAATAATTAGTGAAAATCAATGTTTCGAGGTGAATTATGGATAATAGATACAATCGTCATAACAGACGGAAAAACGCCTTAAAGTACATATAGTTCTAGTGATCAAATATCGTAAACAATTACTCAAAGGTTCTATCGCTGATGATGTTAAGCAAAAGATTTTCGATATTGCTAATACTTATGGCTACGAAATTATTGCTATGGAAACCGAAAAAGACCATATACATTTCTTATTAAGTTACGATACAATAGATAGAGTTTGCGATATTGTCAAAATTGTAAAGCAAGAAACAACGTATTATTTATGGCACAAATATGGTTCGCTTCTGTCTAAACAATATTGGAAGAAAAAGATATTTTGGTCAGACGGATATTTTGCTTGTAGTATTGGAGAAGTATCGTCAGCTACCATACAAAAATATATTGAGAGTCAGGGGTAATGACTAAAGATTTACAGGGCTCCTCCCACCACCTGAAGATAGTGGGTTTCCGCCTATGGCAAACGAAAGGATTTTATTTATGAAAAACAGTCGGTATTTTCCAATGTTCGTGGATTTATCAGATAAAAATATAGTTGTGGCAGGAGGTGGCAAAACAGCCCTTCAAAGGACGAAGTGTCTTCTCCTGTTTACCAGGAATATTACAGTGATTGCACCCAGGATGAACCTGGAGCTTCAGGAAATGGGAAAGGCAGGCAGAGTCAATATCCAGCTTCGTCCCATCAGGCGGTCAGATTTCGATAATACATATATGGTGATCGCGGCATCACAGGATTGGAAGCTGAACGATCAGATCTGTAAGGTATGTAAGGAAGAAGGCATTTATGTGAATGTATCCGGAGATAAAGAAGAAAGTGATTTCTATTTTCCTGGACTTTGCATTGCAGATGATTCTGTGATCGGGATCCAGACCGGCAGTGCGGATACTTCCAGAAAGAGGGAGCTAAGAGAAGAGACAGATCAGGTGCTTACAAGGCTTACAAAAAAATGGAAGACTGAGGACGAATAGTTTACACTGACGCTTGTTCCAGAGACCACGATATGGTATAATTACCCAAAGGGTGCTATTTGCCTTGGGAGATGCGAGATGACTTTAGGAGGTTGACAGAACAATGGGGAAAAAGAAATACGTGGCTTATGTTGGAACTTACACCCATGGAACCAGTAAAGGGATCCAGGTGTATGATGTGAATGTGGAAGAGGGAACCCTGACAGAGCGCAGTGAGGTGCAGGTAAGCAATGCATCCTATACGGCAGTCTCCAAGAATGGCAAGTTTCTTTATTCCATAGAGGATGAGGGAGTTGCTGTTTTTCAAAGGGATGAGAACGGAGACCTTACAAGGATCAACAGTGTGGACATTGATGGTATGAGAGGCTGTTTTCTGGCTACGGATGTGGATGGCAGATATCTTTATGTGGCTGGCTACCATGACGGGAAGGTTACAGTGGTACATACCCATCAGGATGGAAGCCTTGGCAGTGTTATGGATGGGGTTTTCCATACAGGCCTTGGCAGTGTTGCGGAGCGTAATTTCCGGCCGCATGTGAATTGTGTACGTCCTACACCGGATAACAAGTATCTTTGTGCAGTAGATAATGGGATTGACCAGGTAAAGATATACAGAATCAACAAGAGAACAGATAAGCTGGAACTGGTAGATATTTTGCGTTGCCCAAGAGAGAGCGGTCCAAGGATCATTCGGTTCAGCGCAGACGGCAGATATGCATATCTTCTTTTTGAACTGAGCAATGAGATCAAGGTTTACAGTTATGACGGCAGCGGAAATGCACCGGAGTTTGAATTGCTGCAGAGCGTTTCCACCCTTCAGAAGGGTGACACAGATGTATCACATAATGCAGCCTCAGGTCTGGCTCTTGCGCCGGATGGCAGACATTTGTTCAGCACTACTGCAGGGGAGAATACAGTTTCCATGTATGAGATCGATGAACAGACAGGGCTTCTCACCAAGAAGTTTACCCTTCCCATTAGTGGGGATTATCCTAAGGATCTGGCTATTTTCCCGGATAATAAGCATATAGCCATTGCCAATCATTCAAGTAATTCCATCACCATGTTTACTGTGGATTATGAGAAGAATATTATCGTTATGAACGGCAAACCAAGAAAGATCGAGACACCTAACTGTATCGGTATCTGGCCGGTACCGGACGGAGAGGATATACCGGACCATAACTGAAAGCTTCAAAAGCGGTGTAATGGTTAATAAATACTTTAAAAAATAAAGCTGCTGCAGATTCAGCTTCCCATTTATCAGATAAGTGAGAAGAAGTGTCTGCAGCAGTTTTTTCTTTCAAAGCTGATTTTACCGATTGTAGAAGGTTTTGATTTTATCCATCTGACAGCTCATATTGGTAAAAAGTGCATCTGTAAGCACAAGAGCAGCCATGGATTCCACTACGACTACTGCTCTTGGTACGATCACAGGATCATGGCGTCCATGGATTTCAAGGGATATAGGCTCTTTATCTTTGGTTACAGTATTCTGTGGCTGGCTGATGGACGGGGTGGGTTTTATATGTGCCCGAAGAAGGATCTGACTTCCATCACTGATCCCGCCCAGGATCCCGCCTGCATGATTGGTGCTTTTGGTAATATGACCGTCTTTTACGGTAAAGCCGTCATTATCTGTGGAGCCTTTCATGGTAGAAACAGCAGTACCATCGCCGATTTCCACTGCTTTTACTGCACCAATGGACATTATGGCCTGGGCAAGCATTGCATCCAGCTTGTCAAATACCGGTTCTCCAAGACCAGAAGGAACCCCGTTGATCCTGCATTCGATCACACCGCCTGCACTATCCTGATTTTTCATACATTCTTCCAGATAAGCACTGGCTTTGTCTGCTGCCAAAGGATCCGGCATATAGAAAGGATTTTTATTGATGGCTTGTGGATCAAAGCTTTGGATCTGGATTTCCCCGATGGAACGGGTATAAGTGCACAAAGAGATGCCCATTTCGGAAAGAATCCTGGAGGCGATGGCTCCGGCGGCTACACGGCCTATAGTTTCACGGCCGGAAGAACGTCCACCGCCACGGTAATCACGGAAGCCGTATTTCTGGTCAAAACCGAAGTCTGCATGGCCTGGGCGGTAGGTATAGGCCAGATTCCCATAGTCTTTTGACCGTTGATCCTTATTCCATACGATCATGGATATGGGAGTTCCGGTGGTGCGTCCCTGAAATACACCGGAAAGGATCGCTACCTGATCACCCTCCTGCCGGGAAGTGGTATAACGGCTCTGACCTGGCTTGCGTCTGTCCAGAAAGTACTGGATATCACTTTCCTGTAGGGGAAGCCCTGCTGGGCAGCCGTCTACTACAGCACCAAGGGCTTTCCCATGGGATTCTCCCCAGGTGGTTACTGTAAATCTATTTCCAAAAGATGATCTGCTCATAAGTTGTCTCCTTTTTGTGGTCTGTCCGGGACAATGATGTTTCCGGATTCCTTTATTATAGACAGGTGTTAAAAATTTGTAAACCGAAACCAATAGAATTGACAAAAATTCCGGCACAATTTATAATGAATTGAACTTGTCCATTTGGCTTCAAAGGGACAGGAAGGGAGGAAAATCATGGTCAGGATTTTTAAAACGATCGACAGCTCCATTCATGAGATTCAGGAGCCGGAAGAAGGATGCTGGGTAGCACTTACCAATCCTACGGCTACAGAGATTTTTCAGATTTCCGAGCGTTTTGGAATTGAAGTGGATGATCTGCGCGCACCTTTGGATGAAGAAGAGCGTGCCCGTATAGAGGCAGAGGATAATTATACCCTGATCCTGGTAGATATTCCTATGATCGAAGAAAGAAATGACAAAGACTGGTATGGCACCATCCCTTTAGGCATTATTGTCACAAAAAAGATGATCTTTACTATCTGTCTGGAGGATACGCAGGTTCTTGCACGCTTTATGGAGGGACGTGTGCGGAACTTTTTCACATACATGAAGACCAGGTTTATCCTGCAGATCCTGTACAGGAATGCCAGTATGTACCTGCGGTATCTGCGTATCATTGACAAGAAAAGCGAGCAGGTGGAGGAAAAGCTTCACATGTCCACACGTAATCAGGAACTGATGGAGCTTCTGGAATTGGAGAAGTCGCTGGTTTATTTTACCACTTCGCTCAGATCTAATGAAGTTGTGCTGGAAAAGCTTTTGAAAGTAGATACCATCAAGCAGTATCCGGAGGATACAGACCTTCTGGAGGATGTTATCATAGAGAATAAGCAGGCAATCGAGATGGCCAATATATACAGTGGGATCCTGAGCAGTATGATGGGTACTTTTGCGTCTGTTATCTCCAATAACCTGAATGTAGTTATGAAGGTACTTTCCGTGATAACGATCGTGATGAGTATTCCAACGATTATTTTCAGCGCTTACGGGATGAATCTGAATGCACATGGAATGCCATTTTCTTTTACTACCCATGGTTTTTTGATCATTATTCTTTTATCTATAGCAGTTAGTATTATCGCAGCTGTCATATTATCAAAAAAGAAATTTTTCTGATGGAGGACACACAAGGAAATGAAGTGGATTGATAAACTTGAAAGAAAATACGGTAAATACGGCGGGATCAATAATCTGACCCTGTATGTTATCATTTGTTACGTGATTGGATATATCATCAGTATTGTGAATTCCGGCTTCCTTACCTGGTTTACATTAAATCCTGAGAAGATCCTGCACGGACAGATCTGGCGGCTTGTGACCTGGGTATTTCTGCCACCGTCCAACGGAGGCGTATTCTGGTTTGTGATCGCAGTTCTGTTTTTGTATTATCCTATTGGCACATCTCTGGAGCATACCTGGGGGAGCCTTAGGTATACTATTTATATTGCTTCAGGTATGGTATTTACCATTATCGGAGCATTTGCCCTGTATCTGATCGCAGTTTACGGATTGGGATACGACGGGGTCAGTGATGGTGTCTGGAATTATTTTACCACCTATTATATCAGTGTATCTGTATTCCTGGCATACGGTGTTTCTTTCCCCAATATGCGGGTAATGCTGTATTTTATTATTCCGATCAAGATGAGCTGGATGTCCATTTTCTACGGAGTGATGATCATATATGAGATGATCAGCTATATCCGTATGGGTGCCTGGTTTATGGCTGTATTGATCGTTGCATCCCTTCTGAATTTTGTTATTTATTTTCTGGGAACGCGGGATCTTCAACGTTATAATCCTAAAGAGGTTCACAGACGCAACGAATTTCGCCGTGCTATGGAGCCAAAGAGCCGTACCGGGCAGAATGGTGCCATTACAAAGCATAAATGTGCCATCTGCGGCAGAACTGAGCAGGATGATCCAAATCTGGAATTTCGTTTCTGTTCCAAATGCAATGGCAATTATGAATACTGTCAGGATCATTTGTTTACCCATACACATGTGAAATGACAGGGACACTTTTTACAACAGCATTGCGTTTTACTTAGAGGGAGAATTGTCATGAAGAGAACAAAAATCATTTGTACGCTTGGTCCAGCCAGCAGCAGCCGGGAGATTATGAGGGAAATGATCCTGACTGGAATGGATATTGCCAGATTTAACTTTTCACATGGGGACCATGAGGAACATAAGGGCAGAGTGGAACTGGTCAAGTCTTTGCGGGAAGAACTGGATGTGCCGGTAGCCATGCTCCTGGATACAAAAGGACCTGAGATCCGTACAAAGCTTCTAAAAGACGGCAGGAAAGTTACGTTAACTTCAGGAAGTCAGTTTATTCTTTCAGTCGGAGATTTTGAAGGTGATGAGCACAAGGTGGCGATCACTTATGAAGAGTTATACAAGGATGTGAAGCCAGGCGGTAAGATCCTGATCGATGACGGACTGATTGGTTTGGAGATCGAGAAGATCGAAGGAAAAGATATTATTTGCCGTGTCTTAAATGGTGGTGAACTGGGAGAACGAAAGGGAGTGAATGTTCCTTACGTAAAGGTGAATCTTCCGGGGATCACAGAACAGGATAAAAAGGATATTCTTTTCGGGATTGAACAGGGATTTGACTATGTGGCAGCTTCTTTTGTGCGTAATGCACAGGTGATCCGTGATATCCGTAAGCTTCTTGATGAGAATGGCGGAAGCGATATCGGCATCATTGCCAAGATAGAGAATGCAGAGGGTGTGGATAATATTGATTCCATTATCCAGGAGGCAGATGGCATTATGGTGGCCAGGGGAGATCTAGGCGTGGAGATACCTGCCAGCCAGGTTCCCCATATCCAGAAAAGGATTATCCAGAAGTGTAATGAGAATTATGCCCTTGTGATCACTGCCACACAGATGCTGGATTCTATGATCCGTAATCCCAGACCTACCAGGGCTGAGGTGGCAGATGTGGCAAATGCCATTTATGACGGCACAGATGCGATCATGCTGTCCGGTGAGACTGCAGCAGGTAAATATCCGGTACAGGCAGTGAAGATGATGGTGGAGATTGCTGAGACTACAGAGCCACATCTTAATAACAACCTTCACAGAAAAGACAGGAACATGTTCAGACAAGGCTTTGTTTCAAGCGCAGTAGGACTTGCTGCAGTACAGGCTGCAAGGGACCTGAAGGCAGCAGCTGTTGTAACGCCTACCATGACCGGAAAGACTGCACTTTTGATTTCCAACTACCGCCCAGAGGTTCCTATTTATGCCATTACACCTAATGAGCGTGTTCAGCACAAGCTGCAGCTTGCATGGGGAGTCTGTCCTCTGAAGGGCTATCATAAGGATTCAACAGAGCATATCATTTCCCAGGCCATGAATGTTGTTAAAGCAAAGGAACACGTTAAGAAAGGAGATCTTCTTGTATTTACAGCAGGAGACCCTGCAACAAACATGACTACAGAGGGTGCAGTGACAAATATGATGCACATCATTGAGACAAAATAGCCAGGCATAAGGAGAAGATTATTATGAAGAAAAAACCGTTTGTTACCCTTGAAAAGCTGCAGGAGATCACTGCAAAATATCCTACTCCTTTTCATCTTTATGATGAAAAAGGGATCCGTGATAATGCAAAAGCTTTAAAGGAAGCATTTGCGTGGAACAAAGGATTTAAGGAGTTTTTTGCAGTAAAAGCTACGCCCAACCCATATCTGATCAAGATCCTTCAGGAATATGGCTGTGGATGTGACTGTTCTTCCATGACAGAACTGATGCTTTCAAAGGCCATTGGATGTAAGGAAGGAGACATTATGTTTTCTTCTAATGATACGCCGGAGAAGGAGTTTAAATATGCGGATGAGATCGGCGGTATCATCAATCTGGATGATATTACCCACATTGAAAGTGTGGAGCGTGCAGTTGGCAGTATTCCAAAGACCATCAGCTGCCGTTACAACCCAGGTGGTGTATTTAAGATCAGCAATGATATTATGGACAACCCGGGTGATGCAAAGTATGGAATGACTACGGAGCAGATCTTCCAGGCTTTCCGTATCCTGAAAGAAAAAGGTGCAGAGAATTTTGGTATCCATGCATTCCTTGCAAGTAATACTGTTACCAATGAATATTATCCGATGCTGGCAAAAGTAATGTTTGAGCTGGCTGTAAAGCTTCAGAAAGAAACAGGTGCGCATGTGAAGTTTATCAACCTGTCCGGTGGTATTGGCATTCCTTACCGTCCGGAGCAGACCCCCAACGACATCAAGGTGATCGGAGAGGGTGTACGTAAGGTTTATGAAGAAGTGCTGATACCGGCTGGTATGGGAGATGTGGCTATTTACACAGAACTTGGCCGTTTTATGATGGGTCCCTATGGCTGTCTGGTAACAAAAGCTATCCATGAGAAGCATACCCACAAGGAGTATATTGGTGTGGATGCGTGTGCAGTCAACCTGATGCGTCCTGCAATGTATGGGGCATATCACCATATTACTGTTATGGGAAAAGAGGATGCGCCCTGCGATCATATGTATGATATTACCGGTTCTCTTTGTGAAAATAATGATAAATTTGCTATTGACCGTTATCTTCCGGAGATTTCTAAGGGAGATCTGTTGGTGATCCACGACACAGGCGCTCATGGCTTTTCCATGGGATACAATTATAACGGAAAGCTGAAGTCTTCCGAGATTCTTCTGAAAGAAGACGGATCCTTTGAGATGATCCGCAGGGCAGAAACGCCAAAGGATTATTTTGCTACTTTTGACTGCTTTCCCATTTATGAAAAGCTTTTGGAAGATGCAGATAAATTCTGAAAAATAAAATAATTCAGGATCTATTATAAAACATTTCAGTATCTATCATAAATGGTTCATAAAAATATTTCAGTATCTGTCATAAAAAGGCTTGCATAAGCGAGCCTTTTGTGATAAGATAACTTTTGTTTCAAGCGCCGGCATGTCGGAATGGCAGACGAGGCAGACTCAAAATCTGTTGTAGGCAACTACGTGTGGGTTCAAGTCCCACTGCCGGCACTTTCTCAAGCTCTGAGAGATCAGGGCTTTTTTTTATGCAATACGAAATCACTTTGCAATGTTTCTGTTACGTAAAAAACGTTCCCCGAGGATGGGATTTTGCCCACGTTGATGTGAACGGAGTGAACTGTAACTTTAATTCTAAAAAGTTTATGAAATATGATCCGGGTCTGTTGATATTCAGAATAAATAGTGATAGCATCAGGTATACAACACAAAACGGAGGAAAAAGCATGAGTCTGAATGATAAAAAGCCAGGCAAACGTCCATTATATGTATATACACTGGCAGCAGTGGTTGTGATCCTGGTTCTGAACATGTTGGTACTTCCCATGATCCAGGGGAGAAGTGTGGAGAAGACCGATTATACCACCTTCCTGAAGAATGTGGATAGTGGCAATGTTACTAAGGCTGAGATACAGGACAGCTATATTTATTATGTGGTAGAGAAAGATGACACCAAGACGGTGTGCAGGACAGTGCGGATGGAGGATCCCCAGCTGGTAGACCGTTTATATGAGGCCGGTACTAGCATGGAAGTGGTAGAGCCCCAGAAGCCATCCATACTTCTGAACCTGCTGGCAGGTTATCTGATCCCGATCCTGATCTTTGTACTTCTGGGCAGATGGATCAGTAAGAAGATGATGAATTCTATGGGAAATGGAGGCCCTGGGGGGATGATGTCCTTTGGTAAAAGCAATGCCAAGGTATATGTGAAGTCCACCAATGGGATCAAGTTCTCAGATGTAGCCGGTGAGGATGAGGCAAAGGAGCTTCTTACAGAGATCGTGGATTATCTTCATAATCCTCACAAATATGCAGATATTGGTGCATCCATGCCGAAAGGAGCGCTTCTTGTAGGCCCTCCGGGTACTGGTAAGACTCTTCTTGCTAAAGCAGTGGCAGGGGAGGCTGAGGTTCCCTTCTTTTCCATTTCAGGCTCTGAGTTTGTGGAGATGTTTGTTGGTATGGGAGCTGCCAAGGTAAGGGATCTGTTTAAGCAGGCCAATGAAAAAGCTCCATGTATTGTATTTATTGATGAGATCGACACCATTGGTAAGAAGCGTGATGGAGCTGGCTTCTCCGGAGGTAATGATGAGCGTGAGCAGACACTGAATCAGCTTCTTACAGAGATGGACGGATTTGATGGATCTAAGGGTGTAGTGATCCTTGCAGCTACCAACCGTCCGGATTCCCTGGATCCTGCACTTTTAAGGCCGGGACGTTTTGACCGGAGGATCCCGGTAGAGCTTCCAGATCTTCAGGGCCGGGAAGAGATCCTGAAGGTACATGCAAAGAAGATCAAGATCTCTGATTCAGTGCGGTTTGATGAGATTGCTAAGGCAGCAGCAGGCGCATCAGGAGCAGAGCTTGCCAATATTGTGAATGAGGCAGCTTTACGTGCAGTACGTGATGGCAGAAGATTTGCCACTCAGGCAGATTTTGAAGAAAGCATTGAGGTAGTTATTGCAGGATATCAGAAGAAGAACCGGGTTCTTTCTAACAAGGAGAAGCTGATCGTTTCCTATCATGAGATTGGTCATGCCCTGGTAGCTGCCAAGCAGACAGATTCTGCACCTGTACACAAGATCACTATTATTCCACGTACTTCCGGTGCATTAGGATACACCATGCAGGTGGATGAAAAGGAGCATTATCTTATGTCCAAGGAAGAACTGGAGAATAAGATTGCTACTTTTACAGGAGGACGTGCAGCAGAAGAGCTGATCTTCCATAGCATTACCACTGGAGCTTCTAATGATATAGAGCAGGCGACCAAGATTGCCAGGGCAATGATCACCCGGTATGGTATGAGTGATGATTTTGACATGGTTGCCATGGAAAGCATGAGCAATCAGTATCTGGGCGGAGATTCAAGTCTTACCTGTTCCTTTGAGACCCAGACCCTTCTGGACAAAAAGGTTGTTGAGCTGGTACGCAGACAACATGAGAAAGCAACCAGAATTCTTACTGAGAATATTGACAAGCTTCACGAATTGGCCAAATTCTTGTATGAGCAGGAGACGATTACAGGAGAAGAGTTTATGAAAATCCTGAATGGGCCATCTGCATCTGTAGGGGCATAATATATCACGCTAAAGAGGGACTGACACACAGATTTTTGATCTGCGGGAGTCGGTCCCTTGTTTTTTTGCGAATTATCCGTTATAATACCTCTGATATAGGGCTGAAAGGAGACTGGCATTATGGACTGCAGCACTGCGGAAAGTATGGTGAATCGTTATATTGACCATACATTAAGTGTAAATGAATTAGAGAGCTTTCTGGAACATGTAGAGGAGTGTTCTTCCTGCTATGATGAACTGGAAACCTATTTTATTGTCCATAAGGCGATGGAGCAGCTGGATGAAAACGGAAAAGACCAGATTCTGGATTTTCGGGAGCTGCTGGAAGAAGATATCCGTAAAAGCAGAAGATATATCCTGAAAAAGAAGTTTTTCAGGACTGTTGAAGGCGTAGTGATCTGTATTCTTGCAGCAGGGCTGGCAGGATTTCTGTTTTATGCAGTCACGCAGCTATTGTAGGAAAGGAGACAGACAGATGAGTGAAAAAATATTGCTGATAGATGGGCACAGTATTCTGAACAGGGCATTTTACGGTCTTCCGGATCTGACCAATTCAGAAGGGCTGCATACAGGAGCTGTCTATGGTTTCCTGAATATTATTTTAAGAATCCTGGAAGAAGAGAAGCCAAAGTATCTGACGGTAGCATTCGACCTGCATGCACCTACCTTTCGGCATAAGATATATGAAGCATATAAAGGCACACGTAAGCCTATGCCGCAGGAATTGCGGGAACAGGTTCCACTGATCAAAGAGATGCTGCAGGCAATGGGCGTGGAGATCGTGTCCAAAGAAGGATATGAAGCAGATGATCTGTTAGGAACTCTTGCAAGACAAAGTGAAGCAAAGGGTATGGATGTAACTATTCTGTCCGGTGACAGGGACCTGCTTCAGCTGGCAACCGAAAAAGTGATGATCCGCCTTCCTAAGACTGTACGTGGCAAGACTACCATAGAGGATTATCATGCACAGCAGGTAATAGAAAAGTATCAGGTAACACCTGCACAGGTCATTGAACTGAAAGCATTAATGGGAGATTCTGCAGACAATATCCCAGGGATTCCTGGCGTGGGTGAAAAGACTGCCACTAAGCTGATCGTTGAATACGGTTCCATTGAGAATGCTTATCAGCATGTGGAAGAAATCAAGCCAAATAAGGCCAGAGAATCCCTGCGGGAGCATTATAACCTGGCTCAGTTGTCAAAAACACTTGCAACCATTAATACAGAAAGTCCAGTGGATTTCTCCTATGAAAAAGCCAGACTGGGCGATCTGTATACAAAAGAAGCATTTGCCCTTTGCAAAAGGCTTGATTTTAAGAATCTGTTGGCCAGGTTTGATCAGACAATGTCCCAGGAGCTTACAGAAGTAAAAGAATTTTTTACCTGTGAGGATCTGTCCGGATGTGAAGCCCTTTTTGAAAAAGCAGGGAAGCAAAAGGTTGTAGGAACAGCTCTTTTATCTGACAAGGAAGAGGTTTACGGACTGGGACTTGCCATCACTGAGCAGGAGATATATTATATTCCAGTGGCCAATTTTATTACAGGCCCCTATTTATGCGGAAAGATCGCAGATCTTGCGTTAAATACCAGGATCTGCGCCATAGATATAAAAACAATGTTGAAGCATGTGAACCTGGAAGAAGAACACCAGGTTTTTGATGCAGGTGTGGCAGCTTACCTTCTGAATCCATTGAAATCCACCTACACTTGCGAGGATCTGGCGAGGGAGTATGAAGGAGGGAAGATGATACCCTCCAGGGAAGAACTTCTTGGAAAGGCATCCTTTAGAAAGGCCTGGGAGGAGGACCAGGAAGGGCTTTCCTCCTATGCCTGCTATACAGCAGAAACTGTGCTTTCCTGTATGGAGCCTTTAAAGCAGGCATTGGAAGAAACAGGAATGTGGAAGGTATATACCCAGATCGAGTTGCCTCTTATTTTTACTCTTGATTCCATGGAGAAAACAGGAATTCAGGTAAAGGGAGAGGAACTAAAGGCTTATGGGGACAGACTGGCAGTCAGGATCCATGAACTGGAACAGGCTATTTACCAGCAGGCAGGAGAAGAATTCAATATTAATTCACCAAAACAGCTGGGAGTGGTCCTTTTCGAGAAAATGGGGATCAAAGGCGGAAAGAAGACCAAAACCGGTTATTCCACAGCTGCAGATGTGTTGGAGAAGCTGGCAGAACAGCAGCCCATTATTAAAGATATCCTGGAATACAGGCAGCTGGCAAAACTGAAGTCCACATATGCAGATGGTCTTGCCGGTATGATCGATAAGGATGGCAGGATCCATTCTACCTTTAACCAGACCATTACTGCAACCGGCAGGATCAGCAGCACAGAGCCTAATCTTCAGAATATCCCGGTACGTATGGAACTTGGGCGATTGATCCGTAAAGTTTTTGTACCTGAAGATGGCTGCGTTTTTCTTGATGCAGACTATTCCCAGATCGAGCTTCGTGTTCTGGCACATATGTCCGGGGATCAGACCCTGATCCAGGCATATCAGCAGGCTCAGGATATTCACAGGCTGACAGCGTCCCAGGTGTTTCATGTACCTTTTGATCAGGTAACACCTCTTCAGCGAAGAAATGCAAAGGCAGTGAATTTTGGTATTGTTTACGGCATCAGCTCCTTTGGACTGAGCCAGGACTTAAGTATTACCAGAAAAGAAGCAGCAGATTATATTCAAAAATATTTTGAGACTTATCCAAAGATCAAGGAGTTTCTGGATGATCTGGTGGAGACTGCCAGGGAGAAAGGCTATGCCAGTACCATGTATGGCAGACGGCGTCCTGTACCGGAATTAAAGTCCAGTAATTTTATGCAGCGTTCTTTTGGAGAAAGGGTGGCTATGAATTCACCTATCCAGGGAACCGCTGCAGATATTATTAAGATTGCCATGAATCGGGTATACAAACGCCTGAAATCAGAAGGCAAAAAATCCAGGCTTGTTCTGCAGGTGCATGACGAGCTTCTGATCGAGACAAGGAAAGAAGAACTTACACAGGTAGCCAGGATCCTGGAAGAAGAGATGAAAGGTGCAGCTAGCCTTCAGGTAGAACTGGAAGTGGATATGCATGAAGGAAGCAGCTGGTACGAGGCAAAATAAATGAGGATAATCGGGATCACAGGAGGGGTAGGTGCAGGAAAAAGCACTGTACTTGCTTTTCTGGAAAAAGAATACGGTGCAGCCGTCATACAGGCAGATCAGGTGGGCCATCTGGTAATGGAACCAGGAGAAGAATGTTATGAGGATGTAATAGGTATTTTCGGAAAAGAAATCATAAAAGAGGATAAAACTATTGACCGAAAGAGGGTATCGGATGTAGTATTTGAACAGCCGCACCTTCTGAAAAGGCTGGAGTCTGTAATCCATCCGGCAGTAAAACGGTACATTTGCCGCAGGATCCGGGAACTTCAGGAAAGTGGATGCAGGCTTTGTGTGGTGGAGGCAGCCCTTCTTCTGGAAGAGCATTATCAGGATTTTTGTGATCAGGTCTGGTATATCCATACAGATCCACAGATCCGGATTCGTCGTCTGGAAGAAAGCAGAGGTTATACAAGGGAAAAAGCGGAAGGGATCATTGCCAGCCAGGCAACTGAGGAGTATTTTCGTGCCCATACAGATTATGTGATTGAAAATAACAATGATCTGGACAGAACTTATGCCCAGATCAGGGAGAGGATAGAGAAACATGCGGTTTTGTAGTATTGCCAGCGGAAGCAGCGGAAACTGTATTTACGTAGGCACACAGGAGACACATCTTCTGATAGATGCAGGGATCAGCGGCAGACGGATCGAGAAGGGCCTGAATGAACTAGATCTTACAGGGAAAGATATTGATGGGATCTTGATCACTCATGAGCATTCTGACCATATAGGCGGTCTTGGCGTGATCTCAAGAAAATACCAGATTCCCATTTACACAACAGGAGGTACTGCAGATGCCATCAGCAGGTCGAAAGGGCTTGGCCAGCTGCCCCAGGGACTGATCCAGGAGATCCAGGAGGATGAACCGTTTCAGATAAAGGATCTGAAAGTAAATGCATTTACTATCCCTCATGATGCAGCACAACCGGTTGGCTTCCGGCTTGAGCATGGCAGCAGTTCTGTAGGGATTGCAACAGACCTTGGGAAATATAATGATTATATTGTGGAGCATCTTCAGGGGCTGGATGCCTTGCTTCTGGAAGCAAACCATGATATCCGCATGCTTCAGGTGGGAAAATATCCATATTATCTGAAACAGAGGATACTGGGAGATCGGGGGCATCTTTCCAATGAAAATGCAGGAAGGCTTTTGTGCAGACTTCTCCATGACAATCTGAAGGCTGTATTTTTAGGCCATCTTAGTAAAGAGAATAATTATGAACAGCTGGCATATGAAACTGTGTGCTCAGAAGTAACACTGGGGGATAATCCATACCGTTCCGGTGATTTCAGGATTCAGGTTGCCAGGAGGGACTGCTTATCCCAACCGGTTATTATTTAAATTTTACATATAGAAAGGATAATACGATGAAAAAGACAATTATTACTGTAGTAGGAAATGACACTGTAGGGATTATTGCGAAAGTATGTACTTACCTGGCTGATAATCAGGTAAATATTCTTGATATTTCCCAGACCATCGTACAGGGGTATTTTAACATGATGATGGTAACAGACACCAGCGCTTCTAAGAAGGATACAGGCGCTCTTGCTGACGGGCTTTCAGCTCTGGGCGATGAGATCGGCGTAGTGATCCATTGCCAGCATGAAGATATTTTCAACGTGATGCACCGTATCTGATATGGTTTTTTTTAGACTGCAGAAAGTAAAGCAGTGGTAACAAAAGAACAACGGAAGCAGACCTGGAAGCAAGGAGAAGAATATGATCAACATTTTTGAAGTAAATGAGACAAATAAAATGATAGAGCAGGAGAATCTGGATGTGCGTACCATTACCCTTGGTATCAGCCTTCTGGACTGTATTGACAGTGATTTGGATAAATTAAATGAGAAGATCTACAATAAGATCACAAAGAAGGCAGAGAACCTTGTATCTACCGGAGAACAGATTTCTGCAGAGTTTGGGATTCCCATTGTTAATAAAAGGATTTCCGTTACCCCCATTGGGCTGATCGGAAGTGCTGCCTGCAAAACAACAGAGGATTTTGTATCCATTGCCAAAACACTGGATCGTGCTGCCAAAACAGTTGGTGTGAATTTTATCGGCGGATATACAGCTCTTGTAAGCAAGGGCATGACACCTGCCGAGGAACTTCTCATCCGTTCCATTCCCAAAGCCCTTGCCTGCACGGATCGTGTATGTAGTTCGGTAAATGTAGGATCCACAAAGACAGGTATCAATATGGATGCGGTAAAGCTTATGGGAGAAATGGTGGTTGAGACTGCAAAAGAGACAAAGGATCAGGATTCCCTGGGCTGTGCCAAGCTGGTTGTATTTTGTAATGCACCGGATGACAATCCGTTTATGGCCGGAGCTTTCCATGGCGTTACAGAAGCAGATAGTATTATTAATGTAGGTGTCAGCGGTCCAGGTGTTGTAAAGACCGCCCTGACAAAGGTGCGTGGTGCAGATTTTGAAACTCTTTGTGAGATGATCAAACGTACTGCATTTAAAGTAACCCGTGTAGGACAGCTGGTAGCAAGGGAAGCTTCCAGACGTCTTGGTGTGCCTTTTGGCATTGTAGACCTTTCACTTGCCCCTACACCGGCTATTGGAGACAGTGTGGCTGAGATCCTGGAGGAGATCGGCCTGGAGCGTGCAGGCGCACCAGGTACTACTGCAGCACTGGCGCTTCTGAACGACCAGGTAAAGAAGGGGGGAGTTATGGCTTCCACAGCAGTTGGAGGCTTGAGTGGAGCTTTCATTCCTGTCAGTGAGGATCAGGGTATGATCGATGCGGTGAATGCAGGCGCTCTTTCCATCGAGAAGCTGGAAGCCATGACCTGTGTATGCTCTGTAGGTCTTGATATGATCGCAGTACCAGGGGATACCAAAGCCTCTACTATTTCCGGTATCATTGCAGATGAAGCTGCCATTGGTATGGTCAATCAGAAAACAACAGCCGTTCGTCTGATCCCAGTGATCGGAAAAGGAGTAGGAGAGACAGTTGAGTTCGGCGGTCTGTTAGGCTATGCACCGATCATGCCGGTGAACCCATTCTCCTGTGATGCATTTGTGGAAAGAGGCGGCAGGATCCCGGCTCCTATCCATAGCTTTAAAAATTAAACATCACATGAGCTGTCCGACAAATATATTACAGATAAAAGGTTGCTGTGAACGGAGGGAACCAATAACGATAAAAGCGAAAAGCAGCTATGATATTTGCAAAAATACTTGACTTCTATTGAAAAAAGCAGCTATAATACTTTCGCTTGCTCGGAGGGCAAATCATTCATTGGAAATGATGAGCTGGATAAGGCAACAGGCTGAAATGCTTGTACTTATCCAGCTTTTTTGTACTTTGCGCCTGAATTACATATGCGGTCATCGGAGAATCTGCAGCCGCAGCTGCAAAGATCTGGATCGGGCAGAATAAACGGCAGTGATCGGAACCACTATTCTGGCGGTATCTTCAATATGTTTGGCAATTATTTCTTCGTGTTTACGCTGGATAGGGGCATTATGGGCGCAGGCATTGCCCCGGTATTATCCGCAGATATGGCATTTCATTCATTTTACTGCCATTCAACATTTTCGCTACCTACTATTTCCAGGCAATGATGAAGCCTTCTACCGCTTTTGTTGTGTCCGTGGGAAGAGGTGCGGTCATCAGCGGCGTACTGATCTTTCTGCTGCCTGTCATGGCGGAAGCAAATAGCATTTGGTTTGCCATGCCCATCACAGAACTGATAGTGGCTGTATTTGTTGCAGCGATGATGCGGCGCTATCAGAAACAGCCGATCAGAAGTGCGGTTCAGAAGTGATACTGTTTTCTTTCATTGCGGCCATTCATAATTTAATAGTAAACAAGTTTACTATTGAATTTGGTAAATATATGTATTATTATAAGACAAAGGGTACAAAATATGTGCAATTTGAGAAACGTATTAATTGGTGGCTGCATGTATGAAAGGAAAGAGAAAGCATGAAGAAAAAGATAATCAGTGTAATTTTGGCATTCTCAATGTTGGGAAGCCAGACAGGAATGGTATCTGCTTCAGCAGAAGAGTTTGTATGCGAAGATTCGCATGAACAAGCGGATACGCAGGAAAATAATGCTGAAAACTTTGGGTCAGGTGAATCTGTTCCGGACATTTTTTTCGGTAATCCAGATCTTGAAGAGGGTGATTCAGATGCGTTCAGCTCAGGTGAAGATGATTTTAGCCACACAGACGCAGAAAGCGAGGATCTGATAATAGCTCCTGCAGACGAACTGGAGGATGGAACCGGCGACAGCGGGGACGAGCTTATTGAAATCAGCGAGACAGAGTTTCCAGATATGCAATTCCGAAATTATGTAAAAACCACATTTGATGCAGATCATAATGACTGGCTGGATCATGATGAAATCATATCTGCCACCGATATGAATGTGTCAGACAAAGAGATAAAAGACCTATCAGGGATTGAATATTTCTCAAATCTGATCCGTCTGGATTGCAGTCAGAACAGGATCCGTGAACTGGATCTTACAAAGAATACCTGTTTGATGTCAGTGAAATGCAATGACAACCTTTTGGAAAAAATAGAGCTGCCGTCAAAAGAAATGGAATACCTGAATTGTGAGAATAACTGTTTATCTTCACTGGAAATGGAAGATACCACAATAGTCTGCGAGGACGAGGATTCTTCCGAACAGGGGCTCATTGCCGGAGAACAACATGTTTCTGTGGAAGCAGAGCAAATCGACGATTCAAAATGGAAGCTGGAGCTTGCTTCCGCATTAAACATACATAATATGGACAAAGTTGTAAATGTTCAGTTTTCATCGGAGATGCAGGATGCATTTCTAGAAGATGGAAGTATAATTTTTGGCACAGATCTTGACAGCAAGCCTTCTTTCTCCTATGAGTATCCAGTGGAAATTGGGGATGCAGTGGAAAATATGAAGGTAATTGTGCAGGTGGAATTTCCAAAGAATGGTGATTCTGAAGGATTCTCCGACAGTGATGGAAATATGGCAGAAGAGCCGTTGTCAGGCGAACTGGGTGAAGGACAGATGATCCAGGAAGATGTTCTGGCTGGAGTAAATGAACAGGATGCAGAATCAGACACAGCCGCACCGACATCTGGAACCTGTGGAGATAATCTGAAATGGGAATTGGATAATGGGACATTGACGATTGATGGAACTGGAGAGATGTATGATTATCATTCTCCTGATTCTGCTCCGTGGCATAATGATATTAATAATATTAAGAAGGTAGTGATAAAACAAGGAGTAACGAGTATTGGGGGTGATGCCTTTTATGGATGCAGCAGCCTAACGAGTATCACCATCCCCAGCAGTGTGACAAGCATCGGGTGGTGGACTTTTGGGCATTGTGGTAATCTAACAAGTGTCACCATCCCGAGCGGAGTGACACGTATCCAGAATCATGCCTTTTGTGAATGTCGCAGCCTGACGAGTATCACAATCCCCAGTGGAGTGACAAGTATCGAGGATAGTGCATTTTCTGGATGTAGCAGCCTAAAGAGTATCACCATCCCGAGCGGAGTGACACGTATCCAGAAGTATGCCTTTTCTGGATGTAGCAGCCTGACGAGTATCACAATCCCCAGTGGAGTGACACGTATCGGGGATAGTGCATTTTCTGGATGTAGCAGTCTGACGAGTATCACAATCCCCAGTGGAGTGACAAGCATCGAGGATGGGGTCTTTTTTGGATGTAGCAGCCTGACGAGTATTACAATCCCCAGTGGAGTAACGAGTATTGGGGGTGATGCCTTTTATGAATGTAGCAGCCTAAAGAGTATCACCATCCCGAATAGTGTGACAAGTATCGGGATAGATGCCTTTTTGGGATGTAGCAGCCTGACGAGTATCACAATCCCCAGTGGAGTGACATGCATCGGGAGAAGTGTGTTTTATGAATGTAGTAGCTTAACGAGTATCACAATCCCCAGTGGAGTGACACATATCGTGGAAAGTGCGTTTTATGAATGTAGTAGCTTAACGAGTATCACAATCCCCAGTAGTGTGACAGGCATCGGGAACTATGCCTTTTATGGATGTAGCAGCCTGACGAGTATCACAATCCCCAGTGGAGTGACAAGCATCGAGAAAGGGGTCTTTAATGGATGTAGCAGCCTGACGAGTATCACAATCCCCAGTGGAGTGACAAGCATCGAGTGTGATGCCTTTTACAGATGTAGCAGCCTGGCTGATGTATATTATGAAGGCAGTGAAGCGGAATGGAAAAATATATATATTGATAGTTATAATACGTCTTTGACAGAAGCAAAAATCCACTACAACAGTTCCATGCCTTCATTTGATAAAAACTTCTCTCTCAAGGTAAGCAATGGTGGAACTGTATTTGGCAAGGAGAATGCTCTTTTTGTGGATTATGAGGCTTCTGTTTCTGGTGAGGCTGACAGTGAGGGCAAGCAGATTAAGTGGGAGTCGAGTAATCCTTCTGTGGCAGAGATTGACCAGAAGAATGCCGGATTGATAGTGAGTCAGGATGGCAACAGTGGTTCTGGGTGGATCAACCTGTTGACGTATGACGTGGGAAGGACTGTGATATCGGGAACTTCTGTGGATGGCAGGAAAACTTCGGTTGCGGTGGAGGTTGAACCGGAGTTAAGCCCTGTGAATAATTCAATAAATATTTCTAAGGAAACGTTAGTTCCCCTTTGCTCTGTTAAACTGGAGAAAGCGAATAAGGAGTATCTGGAGTCTTTTATGAAAGGGCTTAGCGTTGCCAGTGAGGGTGCTGTGACTGTCAGGAATACCAGATATGCTATTTCAGAAGATGGAAAGTCGGCAGAGTTTTCCGCTTATGTAGATTTGATTGGTACGGAGGAAGGATATGTTATATGTACCAGTAAAGGCGGACAGACAGTTAAGGTGCCAGTGGGAGAGCCGATAAGTTCTGTTGATTCACTGATTGTGAAGGCGGCTTTTGGAGATAAATCTTATAAAAAAGATCTGCACTGGACGAAGGATGGATATAATGAGGGCGAACTGGAAGTCAGTATACAGATTTGTGATCCTTCAAATTCTGTCCATCTGGATGAAATTAATGTTGAACTGAAAAACCTGAAAATGTTTAAGGTAAAGGATGCTTCAAAGGTAACGAATATAGGTTCTGATTATACATATTGCCTGAATATGGATCAGGGAATTGATGTGGGGCAAACAATAACAGTCAAGCTGACTCTGACGAAAAAAGGACTGACATGGTGGAAACCGGATGATGGAAATGTACATTCTGGTGAGATTATTGTTAATATTAATGGAGCAGATGAAAAAGGAAGCATTGTCAGTGGGTGTTTTTCTTTGGATGTCAGCTATCAGAATGAGTTAAAGAAAGTGGGGGCAGGTGACGAAGAGAAAGCTGAAAAGAAGGCACAGAAAGATGCGGATAAGTCTTTGACGGAAACAGTAGATGCGTTTGTGGATCTTAGTGACAAAATGGTGCTTGATCCGAATATTGAGACTTATCTTGGACATAATCAATTTGAAGCTTTGAAGCTGTTGATTTATTCAGAAATAGCTATGGCAAATATTTCGAAAGAGTATTTTACATCTTCCGGTCTGTCGGATGAGGTTGCAGAGAAAATCATGGAAAAGTTTTTAGGATATGAAAAGCCGAAATTTGGCATAGCAGATAAAAGGGTTCCGATCGAGGTGGTTGTACAGGGGCTGAATGATCAACTGTATCAGTTTAGTTTTGACTGCGATGTTTCCGTATATTCTTATGATGGTAATCCTTATGGAATCAATGGGACAATTGTTACGAAGATGTGGCGGGTTTCAGAACTAAATCAGAAGCAGGAAGAAATCAGATGTTCTACAGGACTGATTAATGAGGCTGATCTGGAACAGTTTACGCAAAGTTTATGGAATGCTGCCGAATCGTCTATAAAGAGTGCGTATATGGAAATATGGGGAAATGATGCAAATAAGGTTGCGAATGAGATCGTGGAGGGCTGTATAGACAGCATTGCCAGTAAGGCTGCGAAATATGGTTTGGAAAAACCAATCCAAATGGTTTTGGAGAAATTCTATAAGATTAAGTTAAAAGATCAATTTTCCCAGAAATTTTTTGATCTGTTGATTTATCCATCTAAAAAAGGCATGGCAGGATGCCCAGTAGACGTTTATGTATATAATTCCAGTAATGTTCTGGTGGGAAGTATTATTTCTGATGAGGTTTCCATTTTAGGAGTTGGAGTAGCACTTTGGACGGTAGGGGATGACAAGTATTTCCAGCTGTTTGATGATACTTATCGACTGGTTTATAAAGCTACAGGTACCGGAACTATGAACATCAGTATTTATGATCAGATGGCGAATAATTATAATTACAGAAGCTGTGAATTTATTCAGATACCGTTAAATCCGAATGTGGAGTACACTCAGTCGATTAACAATGAGTTTATGACAAGCGTTGAGAATTACAAAGTGACTTCTAACCAGGGTGAGGTGATTAATGCAAGTAAAGTACAGGATTTATATGAAACGATAACTATTCCTGAGAATCCGACACCAGCACCAACGGTGCCTCCAGTACCAACGGTGGAACCGACACCAGCACCAACGGCGACACCAACACCGACACCGGAGTCACACATCTGGGGCGCTTGGAAAACGGTGCAGGAGGCAGATGTGTTCCATCCGGAACTGCAGGAAAGAAGTTGTGTAAGCTGTGGAGAGAAGGAACAAAAGGTAGCAGGAGATAAGCTTTCTCCGGTATTAGAATTAAATGCTGCAGCAGTTACGCTGAAAGTAAAGCAGGCAACCACCGGCTTGAAAATCACCCGGATTCAGAAGGGAGACTCCGTAGTTTCCTGGAAATCCAGCAACATCAAAATTGTGAAGGTCTCCTCTAAAGGAAAACTAACAGCGCAGAAGAAAACCGGAAAAGCTACCGTAACGGTTACCCTGAAAAGTGGAATCAGCAAAAAGATTACCGTTAAAGTGCAGAAAAAAGCAGTTGCAACAACGAAATTTACTGGCTTAACGAAAAAAGTTACACTGAAAAAAGGAAAAAGTATAGCATTAAAACCAATCCGGCAGCCGTTTACATCAATTGA